>NZ_CFDJES010000087.1:0-2291 GCF_983723665.1 Cobetia sp.
CTCCATGTGAGAGTAGGTCATCGTCAGGCACTTATCCCGAACCGCCCCTGCAGCCATGCTGCAGGGGCGGTTCTCTTTGTGGTCAGAAAAAGTTGTGCTCAGGAAACGTTGGCGCAAGAACTGCCGTGCTGGGGTAAATGCGTACAGCACAAGACATAGCCACATGAGCTATATGAGCTATATGAGCTATATGAGCTATATGATACAAAGATGCCTCTATCATTATCGTGATAGAGGCATCCTTGTATATGGATCAGTATCACTGGGAAAGCGTGCTGGCTCTCTATTGAGTGTACTTGATCGACAGGCATTCCACGCTGTTGAGAGATATCTTTACTGTTGCAGCACCTGCTTGGTGTCTGCGCTGTCATTGAATATCACTCATTGAAGCTATCCATGAACAGGCGCAAGGAGGCGGCATGTCGAGGGGCTTTTCATATTCGTTATCAAGACTTCTATTGGCAGGAATGATGGCTCTTTTGTTGGGGCTGATGTCGTCAGAAATGGCATCTGCCGGGGAGCGAGAGAGGAAGATAGAGCGCTGTCAGTTCATCAAGGACAAGATCGAATATTATACCGATAGGCGTCGCGGCGGCGGGTCGTCGGGCCAGATGCGAAGTTGGCAGTCCCAGCGCAATGACTACAAGCAGCGCTACCGGGATGAAAACTGCACGCGCGTCAGGACAGCACTGAAGTGACTCCCCTATTGACGCGATAATAGTGAATCGCAGTGCGCTATTCTCAGCGCTGTAGGTTGTAGGTTGTAGGTTGTAGGTTGTAGGTTGTAGGTTGTAGATAGACGCAGCCAAAAATGACAATGCCCCTCTTGAGACATTCTCAAGAGGGGCATTGTTGTTCAAGACGATTCACTCAGGACAATTCGCACAGGGCGATTCGTTCAGGGACGTTTGCGCAGGCGTGTCAGGCCTTCCTGGGCGCTGGATGCCACCAGTTCACCGTGCCGGTTGTAGAGGCTGCCGCGAGCGAAGCTGCGTGCGCCTCCCGCCCACGGGCTATCCATCTCGTAGAGAAGCCAATCATTGACGCGTACATCGCGGTGGAACCATAGCGAGTGATCCAGGCTCGCCATTTGCAGTTCGGGCGAACCGAACTGCACACCATGTCCGCCGAGGCCTGTCGCCAGCAGATTGAAGTCGGAGCTGTAAGTCAGCAGGTAGCGATGCAGGGCATCATCTTCCGGCAGCTCGCCTGCCAGTCGGAACCACAGCCGCTGGCGTGGCGGTGGGCAGGCATCATCACTCGCCAAGCTAGGCGCCTTCAGGCGCAGGAACTCGATGGGATGGCCTTCGTAGCGCTCGATGCGTGCTCCCTGTTCGATCAACTGCTCAGGGGGCTCGATATCGGGCATGGCGAGCTGATGCTCGAAGCCTGCCTCCTTGCCATGGAAGGAGGCGCTGCAGAAGAAGATGGTCTTGCCATTCTGGATGGCACTGATGCGTCGGGTCGTGAAGCTGCCGCCATCACGCACGCCATCAACCTGATAGATGACAGGCTTGTGGGCATCGCCCGGGCGCAGGAAGTAGCCATGCAGAGAGTGGACCTGGCGTTCGACCGGTACCGTGCGTGTCGCTGCGGACAGCGCTTGTCCGAGTACCTGTCCACCAAATAGCTGAGGGAAGCCGAGGTCCTGACTGTGCCCTCTGAACAGGTTCTCTTCCAGGGTCTCAAGACCCAGCAGGGTGACCAGTGCCTCAAGAGGCGCAGTAGCTGTTTGGGTCATGGATCTATCCTTGTACTGAGGGGCGGGCGCTCGGAGCAGTGCCAGACCGCACACGGTGGCAATGCAGGAGGAAGCGCGAGCGCCAAGCCGTTATCATGGTGAGCGAAACAATGGCCTCAGGATACCGGAGAACAACGGTGAGTGACGAGTTGGCGATAGCGCCGCAGGCCCGGAGTGGGCCACGTGGGGATCATTACTATATGCACCGAGCGCTGGATCAGGCGCGGCTGGCATTCGAGGCTGGCGAGGTGCCTGTCGGCGCGGTGGTGGTCAATCCCCAGGGCGACATCATCGGCACTGGCTACAATGCGCCGGTCAGCACCCCGGACCCGACGGCACATGCCGAGGTGCAGGCCTTGCGCGCGGCGGCGGCCCGACTCGGCAACTATCGTCTCGACGATTGCACGCTGTATGTGACGCTGGAGCCCTGCATGATGTGCAGTGGCGCCTTGATCCACGCGCGAGTGAAGCGGGTCGTCTACGGGGCAGCAGAGCCGAAGACCGGCATGGTGGAATCGCGTGCCAATCTGTTTGCACAGCCCTGGCATAA
>NZ_CFDJES010000087.1:2391-10135 GCF_983723665.1 Cobetia sp.
CGTCAGGCGGCGACCTGAACCTGATTGCGACCACTGGACTTGGCGCGATACAGCGCCTCATCCGCTGCCTGCAGCAGTGCATCCAGCCGCAATGGAGCGCGCGCCACGCATGCCATGCCCACGGATACCGTGACGACGCTGTCCGTAGCGGGCTGCGGCAGTCCTGCAGCCTGCACGGCACGCCGCAGCTCTTCCGCCAGAGTGCGGCCTACCGCGCGCGGGCATTCCGGAATGCACACCACGAACTCCTCGCCACCGAAGCGCGCCAGTATGCCGCCGGCAGACTCCACGGGCGCCCGTGAGACGGCGGCAATCTTCTGCAGGTAGCGATCTCCCTCCAAGTGCCCCAGTTTGTCGTTGATCGTCTTGAAGAAGTCGATATCCAGAATCATGACCGTCAGAGGCATCTTGCCGCTGAAGCTCTGCACCTGCTCGAGGAAATAGCGACGATTGGGCAGCTGGGTCAGCTCGTCGTGACGCGCCAGCCATTGGATCTCGTTCTGCAGTCGCTCTCGCCGCACCATCTCTTCGCGAAGTGCATCATTGGCATTCTTGACGATGCCGTGCTCCTGCGAGACGCGGCGATACATGTAGATCACGAGGAAGAGCAGGTAGGCCAGCAGCATGCCCGTCAGCAACGTCACTTCCGGCAGACGGCCACGAGTGGCCGCCAGGAATTGCTGTGTCGGCTGCAGGCCCAGTGTCAGGTCGGTGGCGGGCAGTTCGATGGGGATGCGATGCCCCCAGGGCGCCAGACGACTTTCCGGGCCGACATGGATATAGATGTTGCCGCGCTCTGACAGGGTGACCGCAAATGCCTCATTGCGTGCCGTGTCCATGGCCCTGTCGAGCAGAGGGGCTAGATCCACCACCATGGCGATCGCCCCCAGGATGGTGCCATCACGAGGATCGCGCACCGGCAGGTAGGACACCATGCCCTTGCCGCCCTGAATCAGGTCGATGATGCCGGTATGGCCCTCGATGCCGAGTTCCAGCGGGTTGCGCAGCGGAGTGTCCGGTTGAGCATCCAGCAGGCGTACGCCCAGCACATCATGATTGCGGCCCTTGTCCGGGAAGACGCGCGAAACCACGCTGTCCGGATCGATGAAGGCGATGTTCTGGAAGTAATCGAAATCCTTGTAATAGCTGCGTGCCAGGCGCTGCCATTCTCCGCGCGTCGGTGTCTGCCCCATCAGGCTCCAGAAACCGGCGAAGCGCCGCATCGCATTGAGCTGGTCGTTGATCTCGCGAGACAGCTCCGTGGCGATCTTGTCGCCCAGTACGTAGGTCGACTGGTTGATGCGATTGTTCTCGTCCTGGCTCTGCTGCTGCCAGGCGAGCAGACAGACCAGGGTGATCGAGGAGGAAATGATCAGCGGTATGAGATTGCGGCGCCACATCTGCATGAATGCCGGCTGTAGATCGATCCATTGAGCGATCAACAGCAGACTGACGAAGCTGGTCAGCGTGATGCGTTCCGGGCCTGCCAGCACCATGCTGGCGACGGAAAGACTGGCGTCGGACATCATGGCAAACAGCAACAGCAGCGTGACTTGCGTCAGCTGGATGGCAGAGCCGAATCCCAGTCGCATGCGCAACAGGGCGCAGGTCGTGAGGCCGAAACAGGCGAACAGGATCAGGATAGGCGGGCGGATATTGGCGATGTGCCAATCGCCCGGCAGATTGATCAGCAGGTCTCCCCAGTGGTCCACCCCCACCCAGCTTTCCGGTAGCAGGAAGGTGCAGATCAGCAGGATATTCAGGATCAATGAGGCGCTGAGGAACAGCTGACTGAGGGAGGTATTGCGCCAATGCCAGGCAGCCTGGCCGGCGGCTTGCAGGGTCAACATCATCAGCAGCAGCGCATTGGCTTCATTGCCGGCAGACGGCCAGAGCCCCAGCAAGGCGATGCCGAACGCGATCAGGCTTAGCGACATCAAGACGAGTCTGCGTGTCATTCCCTGTCCTTAGAGGCTCTTGATGCGTGGTGAAGATGCGTGCACTTGAGGCACCGGAGTGCTGACGGTCCGAACTCCATCCTCAGAGAATCGGAGGCACTGTATCGAAGGGATTGCTGTCGCCTTCGTCGTCGGTAATCGGACGCTCATCCAGCTGATAGAACTGCTGCTGGCTACGGTAAACATAATTCAGTATTTCATAATAACGACGGATATTGCGGACATAGATGACAGGTTCTCCGCCGCGTGCATAACCATAACGGACTTTCTGGTACCACTCACGATTCTGCAGCAAGGGCAGGGCTTCGCGGACATCCTTCCAGCGATTCGGGTCGCCGCCCTTCATCTTCACGATCCGTCTGGCGTCAAACAGGTGACCCAGGCCGACATTGTAGGCTGCCAGCGTCATCCAGGTGCGATCCGGTTCCTTGATCTCGTCCGGCAAGCGTCCCTTTATACTCACAAGATAGCGTGAGCCACCATCGATGCTCTGAACGGGGTCCAAACGGTTGGCGATCTTCATTTCGCGCGCCGTCACATTGGTCAGCATCATCAGGCCGCGCACCCCCGTGGGAGAGGTGGCCTTCGGCTGCCAGTGCGATTCTTGATAGCCCGTGGCGGCCAGCAGTTTCCAGTCGATACCGGTTTCGCGCGCGGCTTCCTTGAAGGTGTCGATATAACGCGGCAGGCGGTCGCGTGCCTGGCGGATGAAGGTGCGTGCGCCGACATACTCGAGATAGTCATCATGGCCGAAATAGCGCTCGACCAGTTGATCGAGGGTGCCATCCTGGCGACGTGTCTCGAGAAAATCATTGGCGGCGGTCAGCAATGAGATGTCGCCATGCGCGGGGAAGGCCCAGGCCAGGGTCAGCGGATCGCCCACGTCGAAGCCGTTCTCCACATTGGGGAAGAACAGGCGATTGAGCTTGAATTGATGGGCATAGACGACCGCCGCATCCAGCTTGTCTTCCTCGATGCGTTGCAGCAGGTCCGCCACCTCAAGCTCGCCGGTTTCCTTCCAGCTGAGCTCGGGGATGTCCTGCTGGACTTCGCGCAGTACCAGGCTGGTGCCGGCGCCCTTGATGACGCCGATGCGCTTGCCGACCAGATCCTTCAATTCCTTGGGCGGATGCATGCCGCGCCGATAGACCACCATCGCCTGCAATTCGAGGATGGGGCGCGAGAAGCGCAGGTCCTGTTCGGAGAGATCCAGCGGCAGGGTCGCGGCCGCAAGATCGGCCTGATCATTGAGCACGCTCTGGGTCAGGCTCTCGATATTGTGCTCGGAATCCATCGACAGACTCACGCCAAGATAATCGGCGAAGTCCCGTGCCAGCTCGTATTCGAAACCGGTAGGCCCCTGACGGCCACGATAGAAGGTCGTGGGGGTATTGCGCGTGGCGACCTGAATGAAGTCGCGCGCGCGGACATCGTCCAGCCGCGTGGGCATCTCGATGAGGGTACGCTCGGGCAGTATCAGCAAGGCGAGGGCCAGCGCCGCGACGAGGAAACGCCGCGCGTGGCGCAGCAGCTGTCGCACGGGCGGAATGAGAGAAGAGGGCGAAGTCTTGAGCATGCGTCAGCATCATTCACGGCAGGGCTTCCACCATACCGGCAGCTCAACACACTGTCATCCAACGCATGTCGCCTGCGGGCTTCGTTAAGGCTCGCCTTTCACGTATGATATGCGCTTGCTGCCGCCGTTTGGCGGTTGTCCGTTCACGCTGCTTCAGAGGCTTTCCCTGACCATGCTCGAACTGCGAGGCGCGCCTGCCCTTTCCGCCTTCCGTCACACCCGTCTACTGGCTGCATTACGCGAGCTGGTGCCGGAGGTGGAATCTCTTCATGCCGAGTACCTTCATCTGGCCGAGGTCGATGGTGAACTGAGCAGTTCCGATCGGACAACACTGGAGCGCCTGCTGGACTACGGCCCCACTCGTGACGAGAGCGCTCCGGAAGGACATCTCTTCCTCGTCATCCCCCGCCTCGGCACGCTGTCTCCCTGGTCTTCCAAGGCCACGGATATCGCCGCCAACTGCGGCCTGCCGCAAGTCCGCCGCCTCGAGCGTGGCATCGCCTACCGCATCAAGCTGGACGCGCCCCTGAGCGAAGAGCTCTTCGCCACGCTGTCCTCCCGACTGCACGACCGCATGACCGAGACGGTATTGACCCGTACTCAGGACGCGGCACGTCTGTTCCAGCATCAGGCACCTGCCAAGCTTGCCCATGTCGACATCCTCGGCGGTGGCCGCGAAGCCCTGGCCAAGGCCAACGGTAGCCTGGGGCTGGCGCTGGCCGATGACGAGATCGATTATCTGGTCGAGTCCTTCAAGACTCTGGGCCGCAATCCTGCCGACATCGAACTGATGATGTTCGCTCAGGCGAACTCCGAGCATTGCCGCCACAAGATCTTCAATGCGGACTGGACCATCGACGGCGAAGCGCAGTCGCACTCGCTGTTCAAGATGATCAAGAACACCTACCAGCATCATCCGGATGGCGTGCTGTCCGCCTACAGTGACAACGCCGCCGTGATGGAAGGTCCGACTGCCGGGCGTTACTTCCCGACAGGCGAAGGCCACATCTATCGCTACCATCAGGAACCGATCAACATCCTGATGAAGGTCGAGACCCACAACCACCCGACCGCCATCGCCCCTTATCCGGGCGCCGCGACCGGTGCCGGTGGCGAGATTCGTGATGAAGGCGCGACCGGTGTCGGCTCCAAGCCGAAAGCGGGTCTGACCGGCTTCAGCGTCTCCAACCTGCGTATCCCGGGCTTCGAACAGCCGTGGGAGCACGACTACGGCAAGCCGGAGCGCATCAAGACCGCCTACGACATCATGCTCGAAGGCCCGATCGGTGGCGCTGCGTTCAACAACGAATTCGGCCGACCCAACCTCAACGGCTACTTCCGTACCTACGAGCAGGATGCCTTCGGTGCCGGCGGTATCGAGCGTCGCGGCTATCACAAGCCGATCATGCTCGCCGGCGGTTACGGCAACATCCGCAGTCAGCACGTCGAGAAGGGCGATATTCCGGTCGGTGCCAAGCTGATCGTGATGGGCGGCCCGGCGATGCTGATCGGTCTGGGCGGCGGTGCTGCCTCTTCCATGGCCTCCGGCAGCTCCAGCGAAGACCTCGATTTCGCCTCCGTGCAGCGTGACAACGCCGAGATGGAGCGTCGCGTGCAGGAAGTCATCGATCGCTGCTGGGCGCTGGATGACAAGAACCCGATCTGCTTCATCCACGACGTCGGCGCGGGCGGTCTGTCCAACGCACTGCCGGAGCTGGTCAAGGATGGCGGTCGCGGTGGCCTGTTCGACCTGCGCGCCGTGCCGAGCGCCGAATCCGGCATGAGCCCGCTGGAAATCTGGTGCAACGAATCCCAGGAACGTTACGTGCTGGCGGTGGCGCCGGAGAATCTGGCCACCTTCGAAGCCCTGTGCGAGCGTGAGCGTTGCCTGTACGCCGTGGTCGGTGAAGCCCTCGAGGAGCACGAGCTGATCGTCAAGGATGGTCACTTCGATACGCGTCCGGTCGATCTGCCGATGGACGTGCTGTTCGGCAAGCCGCCCAAGATGTCACGCAGCTTCGAGCGCCAGACGCTGGAGCTGCCGGCGCTGGGTCTCGACAACCTCGACCCGCGCGAAGCGATGACCCGTGTGCTGCAGCTGCCCACCGTCGCCTCCAAGAAATTCCTGATCACCATCGGCGACCGCTCGATCACCGGCATGGTCGCGCGCGACCAGATGGTCGGTCCGTGGCAGGTGCCGGTGGCCGATTGCGCCGTCACCACCAGCTCCCTCGACAGCCATGTCGGTGAAGCGATGGCGATGGGCGAGCGTACCCCGGTCGCGTTGATCTCGCCGGCGGCGTCCGCGCGTCTGGCCGTGGCCGAGGTGATCACCAATCTGGCCGCCGCGCCGATCGCCAAGCTGTCTGACATCAAGCTGTCCGCCAACTGGATGAGCGCTGCCGATCACACCGGCGAGAATCAGGCGCTCTACGAGGCCGTCCACGCCGTCGGCATGGAGCTGTGCCCGGCGCTGGACCTGACCATCCCGGTCGGCAAGGACTCCATGTCCATGCGCACCGCCTGGCAGGACGAGAACGGCGAAGACAAGTCGATCACCGCGCCGCTGTCGCTGGTGATGACAGGCTTCGCGCCGGTCACCGATGCCATGCGTACTCTCACGCCGCAGCTGCGTCGCACGCTGAATGGCGAGGCCGTGGAGACGGACCTGATCCTGATCGATCTCGGCCATGGCGCTCACCGTCTCGGTGGCTCCGCGCTGGCGCAGGTCTATGGTCAGGTCGGCAACGAAGCGCCGGATCTTGCCAAGCCCGAAGACCTCAAGCACTTCTTCGAGGCCATCCAGCGCTTCAACGTCGAAGGCAAGCTGCTGGCCTATCACGACCGCAGCGACGGTGGTCTGTTGACCACCTTGATGGAAATGTCCTTCGCGGGACGTGTCGGTCTCGACATCTCCCTCGACTGGACCGCCGCCGAGCCGGGTCAGGCCACCGGCGCGCTGTTCGCCGAAGAACTGGGTGCCGTGGTGCAGGTGCGTCGCGAGCATACCGAGTCTATCCTCGCCGAGCTCAAGGCCGTGGGCCTCGAGCACAGTGGCGTGATCGCCACGCCGCGTGCCGATGAGCAGATCAACATCACGCTGCTGGGCCAGAACCTGCTCTCCACCACCCGCGCCAGCGCCGAGCGCCTGTGGGCCGAGACCAGCTATCGCATGCAGGCCGCACGTGACAACGCCGATTGCGCCAAGAGCGAATTCGAGTCCATCAACGACGTGCGTGATCCGGGCCTGACCGCCCAGGCTACCTTCGACGTCAATGAGGACATCGCGGCGCCGTACCTGAACACCGGTGCACGTCCGCGCATGGCGATCCTGCGCGAGCAGGGCGTCAATGGTCAGCTCGAGATGGCGGCAAGCTTCGATCGTGCCGGTTTCGAGGCCGTCGATGTCCACATGAGCGACATCCTCGAAGGGCGTGTCGATCTGGACACCATGCGGGGGCTGGTCGCCTGTGGCGGTTTCTCCTACGGTGACGTGCTGGGCGCCGGCGGCGGCTGGGCCAAGTCGGTGCTGTTCAATGCGCGTGCGCGTGAACAGTTCGAGCGCTTCTTCAACCGTGACGACAGCTTCGCGCTGGGCGTCTGCAACGGTTGCCAGATGCTCTCCCAGCTCAAGGAGCTGATCCCGGGTGCCGAGGCCTGGCCGCGCTTCGTGCGCAACGAGTCCGAGCAGTTCGAGGCGCGTGTCGCGATGGTCGAAGTCGAGAAGAGCGCCTCGCTGTTCCTCGATGGCATGGAAGGCTCGCGCCTGCCGATCGCCATCGCGCATGGCGAAGGGCGTGCCGAGTTCCGCGACAGCGCTCACCTGCGCAAGATGCAGAGCAGCGGCCAGGTCGCGCTGCGTTACGTCGACAACTACGGCCAGACCACCACGCGTTATCCGGCCAACCCGAACGGCTCGCCGTCCGGCATCACCGGTCTGACCACCGATGATGGTCGCGTGACCATCATGATGCCGCACCCGGAGCGCGTGGCGCGTGCCGTCACCAACTCCTGGCGTCCGGACGACTGGCAGCAGGATGGCGCCTGGTTGCGCATGTTCCGCAATGCCCGTCGCTGGGTTGACTGAGCGACGTGACGCGCCAGCGACTCGGCCTCCTCGGTCGATGAGGCTGGCGCACGCCACCAGTGGCGAAATGCAGTAACGGGAGACGCCTTCGTGGTTCACGCCACGAAGGCGTCTTCTTGTTTA
>NZ_CFDJES010000087.1:10235-12952 GCF_983723665.1 Cobetia sp.
GACCCTCCCACAACGACAGCCCTGACATTGCTGTTCGCTGGCAAAGGAAGCTTTGATGAAACTGAAATGGTCGCTGTTACCTCGCTACTCCGTCTTCGGGCTCTGTGTCCTCGGCTTGCTGGTCTGCCTGGGGCTGTCGGAGCTGACGCCCTGGATATGGCCGCTGACGCTGCTGATGGCCTTTCTGGTCGCCGTCGGCATCTACGATATGCAGCAGCCGGATTACGCCGTGCGTCGCAACTATCCGGTGATCGGCAACATGCGCTACCTGTTCAAGGCGCTGCGTCCGGAAATGCGTCAGTACCTGTTCGAGTCGGACACCGATCAGCTGCCGTTTTCCCACAAGCAGCGCGAGCTGGTCTATGCGCGTGGCCGTCAGCACAATTCCTCCCAGCCGTTCGGCACCTTGCTCGATGTCTATTCCGACAGCTATGAGTTCATCGGTCACTCCATGCAGACCTCGAGTGTGCCGGACCCCAAGGGCTTTCGTCTCAACGTCGGCAACTCCCAGTGCTCGCATCCCTACAATGCCTCGCTGTTCAATATCTCGGCGATGAGCTTCGGCTCCTTGAGCGCCAATGCCATCCGCGCCCTGAACAAGGGCGCCAGGCTGGGCAACTTCGCCCATGACACCGGCGAAGGCAGCATCAGCCCCTATCACCGCGAATTCGAGGGCGATCTGATCTGGGAGCTGGGCAGTGGCTACTTCGGCTGCCGCGACGAGGAAGGGCGCTTCGATGGCGAGAAGTTTGCCCGTCAGGCGGCCAGCGAGCAGGTCAAGATGATCGAGATCAAGCTCAGCCAGGGTGCCAAACCCGGCCACGGGGGCGTCTTGCCGGCCAGCAAGATCAGCGAGGAGATCGCCGAGACGCGCGGGATTCCGATGGGCAAGGACTGCATCTCGCCCTCCAACCACGGTGAGTTCTCCACACCGCTTGAGCTGTTGAGCTTCATCCAGCGCCTGCGCGAGCTGTCGGGTGGCAAGCCGGTGGGCTTCAAGCTGTGCCTCGGTCAGCCGTGGGAGTTCATGGCCATCGTCAAGGCGATGCTCGAGACCGGGGTCGTGCCCGATTTCATCGTCGTCGATGGCAGTGAGGGCGGCACCGGCGCTGCGCCGACCGAATTCACCGACCACCTCGGCACTCCGCTGCGTGAAGGGCTGCAGTTCGTCCACAACTCGCTGGTGGGCGCAGGGCTGCGTGATGAGGTGCGCATCGGGGTCAGCGGCAAGATCATCAGTGCCTTCGATATCGCCTGCGTGATGGCGCTGGGCGCGGACTGGGTCAATGCCGCACGCGGTTACATGTTCGCGCTGGGCTGCATCCAGTCACTGAGCTGTCACACCAACAAGTGCCCGACAGGCATCGCCACCCAGGATGATCTGCGCCAGAAATCGCTGGTCGTGGAAGACAAGGCCGATCAGGTGCGTCACTTCCACCACAACACCCTGCATGCGCTGGCCGAGATCCTGTCGGCGGCGGGCCTGCACACGCCCTGGCAGATCACCCCGGACCACCTGGTGCATCGTGTCTCCGAGAATGAGGTCAAGCTGTTCTCGCACCTGCATCCCTTCCTGACCAAGGGCGCGCTGCTGACGCAAGGGGATGACTATCCCTTCTATCGCCGTGTCTGGGCGATGGCCCAGGCCGAGAGCTTCCAGCCGCGATCGCTGTCAGAGGTGTCGGGGGCCAAGCGCGAGTAGACAATCGCCACCTCTGCGACCAAACGACCGTTCAACAACCGGGCGCAGGCAGTCACACTGAGACGTAGCGAGTCATGCCCGCGGGCAGCTCGACGAACGCAGTGTGGTTGCCTGCGCCTTTTGGGTTTATCACTGGATGAGTGCCATCGCTCGGCACTGTCGTGAAATCGTTCGAGCGCGTGCTTGCTCGTATCCGTCGCAGGGAGACCGCCATGTCTGACGCTACCCACCTCACGCCTGAACGTTATGTGACCCTCTCGATCAGTGAGCATGTCGCCGACGTGCGCCTCAATCGCCCTGACAAGCACAACGGCATCGACTGGAAGATGATCGATGCCCTGCTGGCGGTACAGCAGGAGCTGCATGCCCGCGCCCGGGAATCAGGCCTGCGCGCCATCGTGCTGTCGGGCGAGGGGCCCAGTTTCTGTGCGGGGCTGGATATCGCCGCCATCATGGGCGACGCCGCCCGCGTGCCGCAGTTGCTGGTCGCGGGGGCCAATGGCTGTGCGCCGCAGCGCAATACCGTGCAGCAGCTGGCGCTGGGCTGGCGAGATGTCGGGGTGCCGGTCATCGCCGCCTTGCATGGCAATGTCTTCGGTGGCGGCCTGCAGATCGCGCTGGGGGCGGACATTCGCCTGTGTGATCCTGATGCGCGCCTGGCGGTGCTCGAGATCGACTGGGGCATCATTCCGGACATGGGCATCAGCGTCACCGCGCGTGGCGTGCGACCGGACTGGCTGCACGAGCTGACGTGGAGCGGGCGCAAGGTCGAGGCCAACGAGGCGCAGAGTGCCGGCCTGGTCACGCGCATCATCTCCAGCCCACAGGAGGAGGCGTTGGCCCTGGCGCGCCAGATTGCCGGGCGCTCTCCCAGCGCCATCCGCGCGATCACGCGTCTCTATGACGAGGCCCTCGCTGCGCCGGAAGCCGAGGCGCTGGCGCTTGAGGCAGAGCTGCAGTCCTCGCTGCTGGGGCGCGCGGAGCAGACCGAGTGCATCAAGGCCAAGCTCGAGGG
>NZ_CFDJES010000088.1:0-2501 GCF_983723665.1 Cobetia sp.
TGCTGTGCTCTTGGCTATGGCTCAGCCGCGGCTCATTCCTCGCCGAGCTGGGCCTCGATCTCATAGCCGGTGAACTTGCGCAGATTGATCACGCCGCTGTCGAGAATCAGATACTGACCCTTGAGCCCTTCGAGTACGCCTTCCACCACTGGCGTCTTGTCGAAGTTGAACGAGGTGACCTTGGTCGGCGCGGTGCGCACCGGAAATTCGAAGGCCAGCGCCGTGGTGTCCAGCACCCGGATGGCGCCTTCGCCGCAATGCGCCTGAAGCGCCGCCAGGCCTTCTGACATCTGGGCCAGCAAGGCATCCCGCTCGGCTTCCAGATCCAGCTCGGCCACATCGCCCTTGAGCATCGCCCGCCAGTTGGTGCGGTCGTTCAGCGCCTGCTTGAACAGCACCTCGACCAGCCCCGACTGCAGGCGATTGGACACCTCGACGATGGGCAGCGCCTGGATGGCGCCCTGATCGAACCAGCGCGTCGGCATCTGGGTCTTGCGCGTGATGCCGACCTTGAGTCCGGAGGAGTTGGCCAGATAGACGATATGCGGCTGGAAGCAATGCTCCTCGCCCCACTGCGGATCACGGCAGGTGCCTTCGGCGTAGTGACAGGTCTCCGGCTTCATGATGCAGCCATCGCACTGCGGCAGCTTGCGAAAGCACGGATAGCAATGCCCCTGCGCGAAGCTCTTCTTGGTCTTGCGACCGCAATGGCTGCAGTGGATCTGACCGGTGAAGCTCAATCGCACCTTGTGGCCGATATAGGCATTCAGCGGCTGGGTGATCTCGCCCAGACGCAGGCCATAGTTGGCCGCCAGCGGCTCCCGCGTGACCGACGGCGCATCAAACGAGGTATCGATCGCAAGCGTCTCACCGGCGGGCACGATGGACATCTTGTGGAGGTTGCCACTCAGCGTGATGGGCGCCGCATCCTGAGCACTGGCTTCCTGAGCCGTGCCGGAGGCCTCATCCGCACTCAGGGCATCATCCAGCGTCAGTTGACCCACTTGATCTGCTCCGGCTCATCGCTTGCGGCGCTGTCGTCATCACGCGGCCCACAGGTGCCATTGTCGATGAAGCCGACACGCGACTCGGCCGGCACGTTGTTGTGCGCTTCGTACTTGATGACGGCTTCCATGCACAGCTCGACCTGCTCCTGGGTCAGCACGCGGCCATCCGGCCATTTGCGCAGCTGCATGGACTGCTTGAGGCTCTCGTAGATGGTCGGCGTCATCTGCTCGACCATGCCGTCAAAGGACATGTTGCTCATCACATACTCTCCTGATACGGGTCCACGACTGCCGAAGGCGGACCATCGGAGTCACTGGGGATGGCCGCCATTCTAGCATTGTCGTTTCGCGCAGTGTCATTTCCAGAGGTGGCATCCCCTGGACCGAAGCGCCAACGCTCAGGCTGCGCTGCGCCTGGGGAGCAGCCAGCCCAGCAGCAGACCGGTCAGCAGGCCGCCAAGATGGGCCTCGTTGGCGATGGCGCCCAGGCCGATGGCACTCGAGAGCGGCGTCATGCACAGCACCAGATAGATCAGCATGAAGATCATCAGCGAGCGCTGCATCTGATAGCCCAGCGCCGGGCGGCGGCGTGCGGCGATGAAGACATAGCCGATGACGGCGAAGTCGATCCCCGACAGCCCACCGAACAGCACGCTGCCGGTGGCGTATTGGGCCAGATTGGCCGCCACGCCGCTCAGCACCACGACCAGCGCGAAGCGCCAACCGCCATCGATGGCCTCGATCTGGCGCCCGAACACCCACAGCCACAGCAGGTTGAACACCAGGTGCAGTACCCCGAAGTGCATCAACGACGGCGACCAGAGCCGCCACCACTCCCCCGCCAGCGTCACGGACAGCGGCTCGGGTGCGATGTGCTGACTGCCGACAAGCTCGAAGGGCACGATGGCCAGCCACTCGAACACCGCCGCCTGACCCAGCGCATACTGGAACAGCACCGTGACGCAGCAGGCCAGACCGACCAGCCAGGTCAGCGGCGTCTGGCGCATCAGGGCGATGAGGGACTGAGAATTGGCGGTGCCCCGTGTCGCGGCGCCCGCAGAGGCGTCCCGCAACGGTTCACCACGTGACTGGCGCTCGAGCATCGCGATGACGCGCGGCAGTTGCTCGGGGTCGGCCAGCCACAGCTCCTGGCCGCCCTCGTGGCTCTCGGCATCGTCGCCAGACGCAGCCTCTGTCGGGCGAGCCTGGCTCAGGGTGATCTGGTGACCGATCTTCTCGGCCCACAGGGCTTCACGCAGGGGGCGGCTGTCGAAGGATTCGGGCAGCGTCAGAACCTTGAACATGCTATGCCTCTGAAGATGACACGCGACTGAACAGACTCAGTACACGTTGATAAACAAGGAGAAGTCAGACCAGCCTGTGAAAATCTACCACAGCGCCGCAGGCGTCTGGCCTTTGTGACAGACATAAAAAAAGCCCGGTGGGGGGCACCGGACTGAGCAAGGATCATTCAAGGGAACACTTACTCAGAGT
>NZ_CFDJES010000088.1:2601-6318 GCF_983723665.1 Cobetia sp.
CTATTGACTGGCGCCATTGGCGAATGACTGGTTCGACAGGGTGTCGCGGGACAGCTCTTCCGGCACGGGGCGTCGGGAAGGCTCACGCGGTACCGGCACCCACACGAAGTTGGCGGCATCCAGCGTGGCTTCACCACTGAAGCGATATGCCACCAGGCGTCCGAACTTGACCGCACTGTAATCCAGGCAGGCGATGTTGGGGGCCGGCAGCGCCGGCAACCCCTCGCACCAGTAGTGCCCGAGAAACAGCGGCGGCTGCTCTGGCCCGTAGTAAGGCAGATTGGCCAGCTCCTGCTCACTCAACCAGCGCGATTCCAGCTCGCCAGGCAGGTTGTCGGGCTGGAAGACCACATCGCCGTAGGTGCGGGGCTCACGTGCCCAGAAGTGCGTGCGGAAGCTTCGGCGCGTGAAACCATCGCCGGAGTGGATCTCGACCCCTTCCGGCAAGCGCAGGTTCGCGCCGCGCGTCATGCGGTCCAGCACGCGATAGGCGAAGCTGTCGTGCTCGATGGACTCATGCAGGAAGTCTTCATCGATGCAGCCATCGGGGTAGCGCTCCAGGAAGGGACGTACCAGTGGCTCGTCCCAGCAGGCGTGCACCACGCGCAGCCCGCTCTGGCCGGGGGCCAGCGGCGGCAGCTCCAGACACAGCGGCATGCGCATGAACCAGCGCAGCGCCTCGTCCCACTCATCGGGATGATGCTGATATTGGTCAAGCGTCTCGCGGATGATGCGATTGTGACGTGAGGTATGCGAGCGCAGGAAATCACGATGCTCGCCGCCTGCACGCGGGCGTGCGCGCCGGCAATACGCCAGGGCGTTGTATTCGTGATTGCCCATCACGATCAGCGCTTCGCCGGCATTGACCATGCTGCTGGCCAGCTGCACCGCCAGGCGGATGCGCGGACCACGATCGATGATATCGCCGAGAAAGATGACCTTGCGGGTCGGGTGGCGATAGACGCCATCGACGATGTGATAGCCGAGCGTCTCCAGCAACGTCGCCAGAGTGGCGCCGCAGCCGTGTACATCGCCGATAAGGTCATAGCCATCCTGTGGCGCCACGAATGCTTGCATGCTGTGAGCCTTGAGGTCATTCGCCGAGGCGATTGCTCCAACCGAGCTTGGTGCGACAGATCTCGAAATAGTTGTGCTCCAGCGGATGAATCAGCGTCAGACGCTCACTCTTGCGCCGGATCTTGAGCACATCCCCGGGCTTGGCCACCACCTGGGTCTGGCCATCGCAGCTGATATGCGGATAGGTCGAGTTGCTGGCACTGATATGCAGGATGATCTCGCTGGCCGCATCGATCACGATCGGACGACTGGAAAGGGTATGCGGGAACATCGGCACCAGGGTGATCGCCTCGAGACGCGGATGCACGATGGGGCCGCCACCGGACAGCGCATAGGCGGTCGAGCCGGTCGGCGTGGCGACGATCAAGCCATCCGAGCGCTGGGAGTAGACGAACTGGCCATCGATGAACAGCTCGAATTCGATCATGCGCGCCGCCTTGCCGGGGTGCAGCACCACGTCATTGAGACCATCGGCCGCCCCGATGCGCTCGCCTTCGCGGTAGACCTCGGCCTCGAGCAGGAAGCGTTGCTCGCTGAGATAGTCACCGCCCAGCACCTCGGCCACCTTCTCCTCGAGCTCATCGGGGCGAATGTCGGTCAGAAAGCCGAGTCGCCCACGATTGACGCCGAGCACGGGCGTGCCGCTGCGGCACAACGCGCGCGCGGCGCCCAGCAGGCTGCCATCGCCGCCGACCACGATCACCAGATCACACTGCTCGCCCATCTGACGGCGGCTGGCCACCTGCAGACCGTGGTCCAGCAGCAGCGTGGCAGTGCGTTCCTCGATCACCATGGCCAGGCCACGGGAATCCAGAAAGCGAATCAAGCGCTTGAGCGTATCCACCACCTGGGCACTGCCCAGTCGGCCAATCACGCCGATCGTATTGAATTGCTGCTTCATCACGCCTCCCAGGCTGTCATGCCGGCCATTATGCGGACTCACCGCGCGAGCAGCAATGCAGCCGCGCCGCGCTTTTCCCATCGGATGTGAGGTGACCGGCTGAAGCCACGCCCAGACACGTTTGAAAACCGGCCACGAACATCCAAGGCGGGAAGCTGGACGTTACCTGACTATCCCCCCGCAATTGACGCACCGCCATCCCGATCGTCACGGGCGTTGATTCTTTCCCGAACAAAGGCCTCTATCATGCAACTTGCCATTCCTCGGCGGTGCACTTACCGTCAGCTGATCAATGGACCCCCTGCCAAAGGAGCCGGCCGCCCCATGCCAGCACAGAAGCCGTCAGTCAGTCCGCCAGACGCGGAAAGCTTTGACCACGCCAGTGCGATAGAAGCCTGTGCACGCGGAGACGAGGCCGCGTTCCGCAGCCTCTATGATCTTGAATCGGGCCGCATGCTGGCGCTCGCCATGCGCCTGTTGAACAGCCGCGACCAGGCGGAAGATGCCGTCCATGACGCCTTCATCAAGCTGTGGTCCAATGCGGGCCAGTACCGCCGAGAACTCGGCAATGGTCGCGCCTGGCTGTTTACCATCCTGCGCTATCGCGCTCTGGACCAGCTGCGCGCCCAGGGGCGGACGCCTCGCGGCGACAGCGATGCGCTCGACACGCTGGCCGATCTGCTCGCCAACCCGGAAACCGCGGCCGATGACAGCCAGACGGCCCATCAGTTGAGCGACTGCCTGGGTGAGCTGGAAGTGCCGCGACGCGAGCCCATTCTGCTGGCCTTCTTCAAGGGACTGACACACGAACAGATCGCCGAGAAGCTGAGCGCACCGCTTGGCACCATCAAGGGACGCATCCGCGCCGGTCTCAAGCTACTGCAGGAGTGCCTGTCACGATGAATAGCCCCCTGATTCCCGAATCTCCCGAAGAACAGAACCTGCTGCTGGGTGAGCATGCCCTCGGGCTGCTGGACCCTGAGCGCGAGGCCGAAGTGCGCGCCTGGATCGAGCGCGATGACAATGCCGCACGCATGGCCCTGCGCTGGCAGCAACATTGGCTGAGCGTGAGTGATCGCCTGCCGCCGGAGCCCCCTTCCGACTCATTATGGAAGCGCATCGACGCCAGCCTGGTGCGCCTCAAGCAGTCCTCCGCCACCCGCGATGACGCCGCTCGACATGACGCAGATCAGACAAGCGCCTCAACCAAGGCGCCCTGGCTGCTGCGCTGGCTCGGCGGTGGCCTCGGACTGGGTCTGGGGGCAGGTCTCGCCCTGGCGCTGGTCATGCAGATGGGGCCCTTCTCTCCCAGCGCGCCGCTGGAAGGCACGTCACCGGAGATGGCTACCCAGACACCTGACGGCGACGCGCAACGTATGGTCGCTATCCTGCAGACACTGGAAGATCCGGGCACGCCGACTTGGGTGGCCAATGTCACGCCCAGCGGTGGCCTGCAGCTGACACCGAAGGTCTCCATCGAGCGCCCGACGGATCGCGCCATCGAACTGTGGACCCTGACCGACCCGCAAGAAGGGCCGCGCTCACTGGGGCTGGTCGACCCGATTGCCGGCATCGAACTCAGCGCCGAGCAGATCGGCAGCATGAGTCCGGGCCAGCTGCTGGAGATGACACTGGAGCCAGAAGGCGGTTCGCCGACCGGCAAACCGACGGGCAAGATTCTCGCCATCGGTCGCCTGGTGGACCTCAATCAGCGTGATAGCTGATAGCCCTCATAACAG
>NZ_CFDJES010000088.1:6418-12602 GCF_983723665.1 Cobetia sp.
AGAGGGAGTCCGTCGTCTAGCGTCAGTCAAACGCCAGACATGAAAAAGCCCCGCAATCGCGGGGCTTTTTCATGTCTGGCAGCGTCAGCTAGCTAGCTGGCAACAAAGCCAGTGCTCAGCTTTCAGTGCGCTCGAGCCAGGATTCGACGGTTTCCGCACCGTGCTCTTCCTTCCACTCTTTCAGCTGCTTGTGGTTGCCACCACGCGTCTCGATGACTTCACCGGTGTGCGGGTTCTTGTAGACCTTCAGCTTGCGCTTGCGACGCACGCCACCGGTCTTGCTTTCCGGTGCGGCAGCAGCCGGCGCCTGGGACGCTTTCGGGTCCAGCAGGGTGATGACGTCACGAGTGGACTTGCCGTACTCGCCCATCAGCGCGTCCAGCTTGTCCTTGAATTCGAGTTCGTTCTTCAGACGGTCATCATTGCGCAGGCTTTCCAGCTGCTCTTGAAGTTTCTTGAGCTCTTGCTCTTTCTGCATGAAATCAGTCAACAGGGACATGAGTATCTCCAGGATGTCGGGACAGACAGTTGAGTCACGAAAACACGATGCTGAAAGAGGCTCGGCGATATTCATCTGCCGTACATGTTTAACAGCGCGTTTTCATAAAGACTTGTGCAGGACACTCGGGACAGTTAAGCGCCCACACCAGATCAAGGGCGATTATAGACCGAGTCAACTGCGAGGTGAAGTCTTAAATAACATGTTTCCAAAGTATGCAATCTTTCCGATCAATGCAATAGCCAGCAAAAAAACAGTACTCACTGCCCAGGCACTTCATTATCCCCTGTCACAACTGAAGACAGGCCTGCCAAAAGCGTCTCTGCAACAACATGAAGACGTCTTTACCACGATCTGATATCAGGCTTGAGGGCCCGCCATCACTGGACCTCCAATATTCACGGGATATGCACAATTCATGACAACAACCCACAAGGAAGTATTATGCAACCACTTTCCCGTTGGCGTGGCGGCGTCAGATTGCAGACTTTCGATGTAGAGCTGTCATTGCCTGCGCACCTCGAAAAGCATGCACCTGAACGAACAACAGAAGTCCATACTAAAGCAGGTGGCGAACTAATAGTGGTGCAAAATGCAACACTTTCTCCAGAAAGCGTCACTTCAAAAACACCGTCAACCTGATAGAATGGTCAAAGTTGACAAAGATTGAGCCGTCATCACGCCATTCCACTCTCCCGCCACTCGCAGAGACACTCCATGCCATTCTCCCAGATGCCGACCCGCGATACGGACTCACTTTCTCTCTGGCACCCTTATACCCAGATGCAGGACATGCCAGCGCCACTGGAGGTGGTCGGCGGCACGGGAGCCCGCATGACACTGGCGGGAGGTGAGACACTGCTGGATGCGACATGTTCCTGGTGGTGCATGATCCATGGCTACGGACACCCGCGCCTCGTCGCGGCCATTCAGCAGCAAGCGGCAGAACTCTGCCATGTGATGCTGGGCGGCATTCGCCATCGACCGGCCAAGGAGCTTGCCGATGCGCTGGTGCGCGTCACCCCCGAGGGCCTGAATCATGTCTTCTTCTCGGATAGCGGCTCGGTGGGCATGGAAGTCGCCATGAAGATGGCAGTGCAATATCAGCAACAGCGCAAAGACCGCGATGACACGCGCGGACGAACGCGCATGCTGTCATTGATGAAGGCCTATCACGGCGATACGGCGGGCTGCATGGCAGTGTGTGACCCCGAAGAAGGCATGCATTCCTTGTTCGCCGATTTCCTGCCCAGACACCATTTCGCACCGGCGCCGACTGCCGGTTTCAGCGCCAGTCGTGAAGAGGTAGCAGACGATATCAGCGCATTGCGCGCCTGCCTGGAAACACACCAGCATGAGATAGCGGCATTGTTGATGGAGCCTCTGTTACAGGCGGCAGGTGGCCTCAACATGTACTCGCCCTACTATCTCGAGGCGGCACGCGAGTTATGTGACGAGTTCGGGATCGTATTGATCTTCGATGAAGTCGCGACCGGTTTCGGTCGGACCGGCAAGATGTTTGCCTGTGAACACGCCAATGTCTCTCCTGACATCATGGTGCTCTCCAAGGGACTGACGGGGGGATATCTGGGACATGCCGCCACCCTGGCCCAGAGTCATATCTTCCATGCATTTGATGGCGAGGATGCCAATAGCGCCTTCATGCACGGCCCGACCTTCATGGGCAATCCGCTGGCCTGTCGGGTAGCACTGGAAAGTCTCGCGGTATTCGAGGAAGAGAATTATCTGGGCAAGATTGCCGAGCTCAATCAATTGTTGCGCGACACCCTGCTGAATTTCTCCCACCCCGCCATTCGCGATATACGCGTATTGGGTGCCACGGCGGTGATAGAAGTGCACGATGCCAGCAGTCTGGCAGGCGCTCAGGCCCATGCCCGTGAACTGGGTGTCTGGTTACGCCCCTTCGGTCGCTGGCTCTATACCATGCCGGCCTATATCACCTCGCCGCAGGACTTGCGCCAGATCACCCATGCGATGACCAGCTACTTCGAGACCCTGGAACACTGATGCACTGATTGCACTGACATACAACACGACTGCCCCTGGCGATGTTCATCAAAGACGATTGCCATCAGAGGCAAGCGCCATCAGGGGCAGTCACTCTCGAGAGCCACCAGTCTCGCAAGCTATCACCATCAGAGGCATTCACCCCCAAAGACGGGCTTCGAGTGCCTGATAATCCTCTGGCGAGAGCTGACCGACCTTGACCAGCTTCTTGAGGAAGTGTCGATAGCGACGCGCGACCTTGCGCCGTGCCAGCCAGGCGACACTGGTCGCCAGCGGAATGAAGTCAGGATTCGAGATACCGTCGATCAGCCACAATCTGGGCGGCTGGTCGTCGCTGAACTGGACCACGATATTGCGATCATTGAGATCAGACGGAATCAACCAGCGTTTCTCGAGATAGCGATAGAGATTGGCCAGCTCGCTCACCAGCACCTCGGCGCTCAGGCGCTCGGGGGTCTCGAGATGCACCTCGCGCAGTCGGCGTGACGTGGAGCCGTCACTGTCGAGAATCAGATCGAAGACCAGCCCGAGCCCCTCGGCGGTGGCGACACTGCCGTGGTAGGCAGGCACATAGGACCAGTCGCGCATGCCACGTCTGACCAGGCCCTCGAAATAGCGTTGCTCGCGTTCATTCTGGCGGCTGCCCTTGTCAGGGTAACGCGGGACCTTGATGCAGCGATGGGGGTCGTTCGGGTCCTGATAGACACGCCGATCATTTCCCATGCCGATGACGCGGGCATTTTCCAGCTCCAGCATGCGCACTCCTGTTGAATAACGCCTGCGACTGCAGCCGCCGGGCAGCGTGGCATTCTACAAAAAGCCGTCATGGCACGCCAACTTGTGGCATTTGGCAGCGCCCACGTTCATCGGCCATTCAGCTTGCGTTGCCCTTCTGGTAAGATAATGCGCCGTTTTTGACGGCATTCAGGAGGAAGCCGCAGGAACACTGCGACAGCAAGGCATTCGTCACGAATGTACACGTCATGCGAGGCATTGCCCCGGGATCGGGTGGCCACGCACCCACAGTTCGCCCGCTCTGTCCGCAACACTCCCAAAGCTGGCACAACCCCACATAGAGGTACTCGCATGAATGCGGTAATTCTGGCCGTCCTGGTCATGGTCGGCCTGTCGTTGGCTCGCGTCTCGGTCGTCTTCGCGCTGGTCGCCGGCGCCCTGGTCGGCGGTCTGTTCAGCGGTCTGTCTCTGACCGACACGCTCGGCGCCTTCAATGACGGTGTCGGTGGCGGCGCCAAGGTCGCGCTGGCCTACGCCACCCTCGGTGCCTTCGCCGTCGCCCTGTCTCGCTCCGGTTTGCCGGACCTGCTCGCCGCACGCCTGATCGGCCTGCTCAATGGCGAAAGCACGCCGCGCCGCCAGACGGCCATCAAGTACGGCCTGCTGGGCAGCGTGACTCTGGTCGCGATTTCCTCCCAGAACCTGATTCCGGTCCACATCGCCTTCATCCCGATCCTGATTCCGCCGCTGCTGGTCGCCATGAACCGCCTGCGCCTGGATCGTCGTGCCGTGGCCTGTGCACTGACCTTCGGCCTGACCGCGCCCTACATGCTGCTGCCGGTCGGTTTCGGCTCCATCTTCCTCAACGACATCCTGCTGGCCAATATCAATGAGGCCGGCCAGTCGCTCGGTCTCGACGTGACCCGCGGCATGGTGCCGATGGCGATGGCGATTCCGGTCGGCGGCATGTTCCTCGGCCTGCTGACGGCGCTGTTCGTCTCCTACCGCAAGCCGCGTGACTACGCGACCCGCGAGATCAAGTCCAGCAACGTACCGCACCACACGCCCATGCACACGCCGTCCAAGAGCGGCCTGATCATGGCAGGCGTCGCCATCATCGCCGCCCTCGGCATTCAGCTGTATTCCGGCTCGATGATTCTCGGCGGCCTGGTCGGCTTCGCCATCCTCTCGCTGGGTGGCCTGTTCAAGTGGAACGAAGCGGATGACCTCTTCACGTCCGGCATGCGCATGATGGCGCTGATCGGCTTCATCATGATCTCGGCGGCAGGTTTCGCTTCCGTGATGAAGGCCACCGGCGACATCCAGACCCTGGTCGACGCCTCCTTCCACATCATCGGTGACAACAAGCCGCTGGCCGCGCTGGTCATGCTGATGGTCGGCCTGTTCATCACCCTCGGCATCGGCTCCAGCTTCTCGACCATTCCGATCATTGCCGCCATCTACGTACCGCTGGCGCTGCAATTCGGCTTCTCGCCGCTGGCCACCGTCGCGCTGATCGGCACCGCCGCCGCGCTGGGGGATGCCGGCTCACCTGCCTCTGACTCGACCCTCGGCCCGACGGCCGGCCTGAATGTCGATCAGCAGCACGACCACATCTGGGACAGCGTGGTGCCGACCTTCATCCACTACAACATCCCGCTGATCGTGTTCGGCTGGGTGGCCGCGATGACGCTGTAATCCGCTGAGCGACAGTCTCGCGCCCAAGCGAGATGCCAGACATGCCAACGCCCGACAGAGAGGACCTTCCTCACTGTCGGGCGTTGTCGTTGCGGAGCCGGCTCAGGCGCAATGAATGGGTACCGCCACTGGACAGCCATCCAGTCTTTTAGCATGATGCGCGCATGCGCAAGATCCTCCACGCCGACTGCGATTGCTTCTATGCCGCCGTCGAGATGCTCCGCCATCCCGAGTGGCGCGAGGTGCCCATCGCCATCGGTGGCCGCACCGAGCAACGCGGTGTCATCGCCACCTGCAACTATCCCGCGCGTGCCTTCGGCGTACGCTCGGCGATGTCGACTGCCCGCGCGCTGCGCCTGTGCCCTCAGCTGATTCTGGTGCCACCGGACTTCGAGCGCTACCGCGCCGTTTCCGCCGAGATCCAGGCACTCTTCCATGAGCTGACGCCCCTGGTGGAGCCCCTCTCGCTGGATGAGGCCTATCTGGATGTCAGCGCCGTGACTGACTTTCAGGGCAGCGCCACCTGGATGGCGCGCTGGCTGAAGGAAGAGGCGCTCAAGCGCACCGGCATCACCCTCTCCCTTGGCGTGGCCGCCAACAAGTTTCTGGCCAAGATCGCCAGTGACTGGGAAAAGCCCGACGGCCTGACGGTGATCACGCCCGAGACCAGCGACGCCTTCATCCGCCAGCTGCCCGTCGGCAAGCTGCACGGGGTCGGCCCAGCGACGCTGGCGCGCCTGACACGCCTGGGCATCACCACCTGCGAGGACATGCGCGGCACGCCACTGACGACACTGGCCGAGCACTTCGGCAAGTTCGGCACCCGCCTGCACGAACTGGCGCACGGCATCGATGAGCGACCGGTACGTGTCGAGCGCGAGCGCAAGTCGATCAGTGTCGAGCACACCTTCGATCACGACCTGCCCGACCTGCCAGCCTGCCTCGAGCGCCTGCCCGCCCTGCTCGAACGCCTGACCAGCCGTCACGCCCGCCATGACCAGCCGGTGCTGGCCAAGCAGTTCGTCAAGATCCGCTTCAACAACTTCGAGAGCACCACGCTGGAAAGCCTGCTCCCCGCCTCGACCACCACGCTGCCGAGCGCCAACAGCTTCGCCCTGCTGATGGAGCAAGCCTGGCAACGCGGCCATCGACCTGTCCGCCTGCTGGGCGTCGGCGTGCGCCTCAAGGCCCGCGAGGACGCCCAGCAGCTGGGATTGTTCTAGC
>NZ_CFDJES010000089.1:0-12424 GCF_983723665.1 Cobetia sp.
TGGCCAAAGCGTCCGGAATCTCGGTCAGTGACCGGAATTCCGGACGCTTTGCGTTTCTCGCCAGCCCACGGCGTGCATACCCGCATGGGGTCTGCATTCCTCTATCGGCATATTCGACTGGAGTCGTAGACAGAATTCATGACAGCGCGCGACCTTGGTCGCAGCCCTGGCGGCCTGAGTGTCCGGCTTTCCGGACGCTGTCGTGAGCCGATATTGCCGCGCAGGGCGCGGTGAGTCGGTTCGCGCGGGCCTCCCCCTCGTAGCTCTCTGAAATCATTGACGTTGTTGTGGCGTGGTCAGCCGCTTGCGTTGTCATCGGGTAAGTTGACGTAAGCGTCATCTTGCAACGTGGCTCATGTCCAGCAAGCCACAAGCCGTACGACCAGCGAGCACAACAACAAATCAGGGAGCCGCACCATGTCGCAACACGCCACGCCGTATCAATCGACGCCGACCCGCCGCCTGCGCCTCGGAGCTGCCATTGCGGCGGCCGTGGCCACCACCACCTTGATGGCCGCCGCGCCAGCCCAGGCGGAAGGGCCGAAACAGCTCGACGTCGCCAGTACCTTCTCGACCAAGAACTTCCTCGGTGCCGGTGCCGTGCGCCTGTCAGAGGAACTCAAGAGCGCGACCGGCGGCGAAGTCGGCCTGCGCGTGCACGAGCCGGGGGACCTGGTACCGGCCTTCGAAGTCTTCAACTCCGTCTCCTCCGGTGCGGTGCAGGCTGGTTGGGACTGGATGGGCTACTGGGCCGGCACGGTGCCGATCACCAACCTCTACGGCGCATTGCCGTTCGGCCCGAGCCCGGAAGCCTTCATGTCCTGGATGTGGGCCGGTGAGGGTACCGAGCTTGTGCAGGCCGCCTACGACCCCTACGGCGTGAAGGTGCTGCCGTGCTTCATCTCGCCGCAGGAAACCGGCGGCTGGTACAACAAGGAAATCAACTCGCCGGAGGACTTCAAGGGCCTGTCGATGCGCATCTCTGGCCTCGGCGCCAAGGTGCTCAACAAGCTGGGCGCCTCGACCCAGCTGGTGCCGGGCAGCGAGATCTACCTCGCGCTGGAGCGTGGCCGTGTCGATGCCACCGAGTTCTCGGTGCCGCAGGTCGATCAGGCGATGGGCTTCAATGAAGTCGCCAAGTACTACTACTTCCCGGGTTGGCACCAGAGCGCCAGCTGGTTCTCGCTGCTGATCAACCAGCAGGTGTGGGACAGCTACAGCGATGAGCGCAAGGCGCAGTTCCAGACTGCCTGCCGCGCGACCCTGCAGTGGGCGATGGCCGAAGCGCCGCCGGCTCAGGTACGTGCGATCCATGAGCTCGAAGAGAAGGGCGTCGAGGTCAAGCGCTTCCCGGAGCCGGTGATGACCGCGCTGCAGGAAGCCTGGGGTGAAGTGCTGGCCGAAGAGAAGCAGACCAATCCTGACTTCGCCAAGGCCTACGATTCGCTGATGAAGCACGCCGCACTGATCGACGAATGGTACGAGCTGCAGGCCATGCCGCAGCCGATGGCCATGAAGCAGGCAGACAACGCTGACGAGGGTAGCGCCCAATGACCGACCCCCGCCTTGCGCCCTGGCGGGCACAGGGCGGGGCGGTGTGTGACGCCCTGGGTCGACCGCTGGTCGGCCTGGGGCTGTGGGTGGGTCGCCTGACCAGCTGGTTGGGTCTGGCGATCATCCTGGCCGTGCTCACCACCGTCACGCTCAACGCCCTGGGCATCAATGAAATCGCCAACTGGGGGTCGCCCGACGTGCTGCTGTTCGGCACCGCGATCACCATCAATTCCGTCACCGAGTTGCAGTGGCACCTGTTCGGTCTGCTGACGCTCTTCGGTGGCACCTACGCCCTGCACAGCGATACGCATGTGCGGGTCGACCTGTTCTATCAGCGCCTCTCGCCGCGCGGACGCGCCGTGGTCGATATCCTCGGCCACATCATCATGTTGATTCCCTTCTGCCTGCTGATCGCCTGGCTGTCCAAGCACTTCGTCACCATGTCCTACATGTCCGGCGAGAAGTCCAACTATGGCGGTCTGGTGGACCGTTACCTGATCAAGGCGATGCTGCCGACGGGGCTGGTGTTCCTCGCCCTCGGCGCGCTGGGGCAGATCTTCGAGAATCTGGCCTGCCTGTTCGACCCGGCGCGCACCCCCGAGCGCCTGAAGGACCACGAGATTGCCAGTCTGGCCGGGCTTGCGGATCAGCAGAATGCTGCGCAAGCGACCACCGACGCCACGGCACCCCAGAATCATGCAGACGGGAGCCATGACAATGCTCGCTGAATACGCCTTGCCCATCACCATGGTGGTGGCACTTCTGATCGGTATCTTCTCCGGCTACCCGGTGGCCTTTCTGCTCGGCGGGCTGGGCATCCTGTTCGCCTTCATCGGCGACATCCCGCTGCCGTTTCTCGGCACCGTCGGCTCGCGCATCTTCGGTGGCGTGATCGAGAACTGGCTGCTGATCGCGATTCCGCTGTTCGTGTTCATGGGGCTGATGCTGGAAAGCTCCGGCGTGGCGCGCAATCTGCTGATGACACTGCAGCGGCTGTTCGGTCGCGTGCATGGCGGTCTGGCCGTCTCGGTGGCGCTGCTGGGCGTAGTGATGGCCGCCAGTACCGGCATCATCGGTGCCTCGGTGGTCATGCTGGGGCTGCTGGCGCTGCCGGTGATGCTGGGGCAGGGCTACAAGGCCGAGATGGCCTGTGGGGTCATCGCGGCCTCCGGCACCCTGGGCATCCTGATTCCGCCCTCGATCATGCTGGTGTTGATGGGCTCCATCCTGCAGATCTCGGTGGGGGCGCTGTTCAAGGCGGCGCTGATTCCGGGGCTGATGCTCGGCGCGCTCTACGTCGCCTATCTGCTGATCACCGCCAAGCTGCGCCCGGACTGGGCACCGCTGCCGGACCAGTCGCTGCTCGGCACCGACAAGACGCCGCTGCCGCTGGCACTGCTGCGTGACCTGCTCGGCCCGATGGTGCTGATCGTCGCGGTGCTGGGGTCGATCATGACCGGCATCGCCACGCCCACCGAGGCCGCGGCCATCGGCGCGGGTGGCAGTCTGCTGCTGGCGCTGGTGATGGGCGGACTGTCCTTCTCCACCCTGCGCAACACACTGCGCGATACCTCGCGGACCAGCGCGATGATCCTGTTCGTCGTCATCGGCGCGACCTGCTTCTCGGTGGTCTTCAAGCGCCTCGGCGGTGACTACCTGATCGAGGATGTCATCACCGGCACCGGCCTTGGCCCCTACGGCCTGCTGTTGCTGCTGATGGGGCTGATCTTCGTGCTCGGCTTCTTCCTCGAGTGGATCGAGATCAGCTTCGTGGTGCTGCCGCTGGTGGCGCCGGTGGTCGAGGCGCTGGACTTCGGGCTCGGGCTTTCCGGCCAGGGGCTGCTGGTGTGGTTCGCGATTCTGGTCGCCATCAACCTGCAGACGAGTTTCCTGACGCCACCCTTCGGCTATGCGTTGTTCTATCTCAAGGGCATCACCGCCGGGCAGGTGTCCATCGGCACCATCTATCGCTCGATTCTGCCCTTCGTCGGCCTGCAGCTGGCGGGTCTGATCCTGTGCATGCTGTTCCCGGCGCTGGTGCTGTGGCTGCCGGGTCTGATGCCCTGACCCACGCCACTTGGGACATCACAGGGAGGTGATGTCTGGGTAAGCAGAGAGCTGAGCAGAGAGCTGAGCAGCGCTATACGGCGTGAGGTTCGCAGGGGTGACCCGGCGAGGGTTCTATCAGGGAGAATGAGATGCTGCCACGACGCAGGGTATTGATTGCGGGGCAGGGGGAGTGGCTGGAGGCCATGGCGCGCACCTTCCTGGAAGATGGCGCCATCATCGCCCTGATGGGCACCGCGCCGGCGGACCTCGAACGCGTGCTGGATGCACTGGGCGGCGAGCAGTCGGACCGCTTCGGCCAGGTGGTCGGCGAGGGCTGCTTCGAGACACTGGTGGCGCGTCTAGGTCGCCTCGACGTGCTGGTCTGCATGCCACCTCAGGCCATGGCCGGGCAGTCGCTGGAAGCCTGCCTGGTCGCGCAGGTCGCCGGCCCCGGTGCCTTGCTCAAGGCGGCCTGTGCGCGCATGTTGCGCCACGGCGGACGCCTGCTGGCCGTGGCGCCACCGCTGCCTTCGCAGCCGTCCTCGTCGCTGTCCTCGCAGCTATCTTCGCAGGAGCATCACGGCACTGCCATGGCACAGGCGGCGCTGAGTGAGTTGATCCAGCGGCTGGCATCCCGCGCGCCGGACAAGGTGCGCGCCAATCTGCTGTGCCCCGAGGGCAGCCGACCGGACGCCGTGGCGGAATGCGCGCGCTTTCTGGCCGGTGGCGCCGGGCGCTCCCTCAATGGTCAGGTACTGCACCTGAGCGCCTGATCTCCTGACAGACGTTTGACAACACAAGCGGCCGTGGCATTGCCACGGCCGCTTGTTGTCGTCTGCTGGTCTGACATATGGCCAATTTGATCAAATATACGTCCAATTATATCAATCCGCTCTGGCTGAAGTGATTAAGGTAGAAGGAGACTCAGCGTCGCACCAGCATCCGCGAGCAGGTACCTGTCCAGTAAGACAACAGTGCCGCTCCCTCAGTCGTGGAGATCATCGAGTGCCCAGCAGCCTGCATTCCGTCAGCCTGAAAGACCATGGACAACAACTGCATCTGAGCCACGCCGAGGGCGACCTTACCCTCGAGGCGCTCTGGCTGCGTGAGCGGAGTCCCGATGAAACGACGCTCGACTCCCTCACCGGCCAGCGCCTGATCGAGGCGGCGGACCTGCCGCTGGACCTGAGCCTGACTCAGGCACAACTGGATGGCGATACGCTGTCGCTGGCCTTCAGTGATGGCCATGCGGCGAGCTTCTCGTTGGCGGCCCTGCTGGCGGAGTGTCAGCCGTGTGAGGCCTATCAGGGCATGACCTTCTGGCAGGGGAGTCTCGCCCAGCTGCCCGAGGCCGACTTCGCGGCGGCGCTGGAGGAGGACGCGGCCTTGCTGGACATGCTCGAGCAGTTGCAGCGCTTCGGCTTCGTGCGGGTCAGCGGCGTGCCGGACACGGAGGACGGCATGCAGGGGCTGATCCACCGTATCGGGCCGCTGCGGCGCACCAACTGGGGCGGTATCGCCGACGTGAAATCCGTCGCCAATGCCTATGACCTCACCATGACCCAGCGCGGGCTGGAGCCGCATACCGACAATCCCTACCGCGACCCGATTCCGGGCTACATCTGGCTGCACTGCCTGCGCAACGCGGCCCAGGGCGGCGACAGCATGCTGGTGGATGGCTTCAGCGCGGCAGAGCACCTGCGCCGTGAAGACCCCGAGGCCTTCGCCTGCCTGACAGACGTCAGCCCCGGCTTCCGTTATCACGACGCCACCACACGCCTGGAAAGCGAAGGGCCGCTGATCGAGCTGGACAGCCGTGGTCAGGTCGCCCGGGTACGTTTCTCCAACCGCACCGAGCGGGTGCCGGCGCTGCCCGGCGCGACCCTGCGTCGCTACTACGCTGCCCGTCAGGCGTTCTATCGCCTGATCTCCGGTGACGACTTCACGCTGCACCTCAAGCTGGCACCGGGCCAGATGCTGATCATGGACAACTACCGGCTGTTCCATGGCCGCAGCGCCTTCCAGCTGGAGGGCGGCATCCGTCATATGCGCCAGGGCTATGTAGACCGCGACTCCACCGCCAGCCGCCGTCTGCTGCTTGCCGATCAGCTCGCCGGTCAGTTCGCCAATGAGGAGGCCAGCGCATGAGCGAGCAGGCCCGCTTCCGCAGTTTCGAGGAAAGCACGCATGCCGAGTGGGCGCTGATCGATGCGCGCTTCCGGGAATATCAGTCTGATGCCTGCCGGCGTGTGCTTGAGCATCTGGGGCGCCTCAAGGGCGATCACCACGGCTATCCGGTCGATCGCTACGAACACTGCCTGCAGACCGCCACCCGCGCGCTGCGCGCCGGCGCCGATGAGGAGATGGTGGTCTGCGCGCTGCTGCATGACATCGGCGATGACCTGGCACCGGCCAATCATGCCGAGATCGCCGCAGGCATTCTGGAGCCGTTCATCGACCCGCTGAACACCTGGATGATTCGTCATCACGAGCTGTTCCAGGGCTATCACTACCGCGAATTCTTCGGTCAGGACCGCCACGCCCGCGAGGCACATGCCGGGCATCCCGCCTATGAGCGCACCGTGCGCTTCTGTGACGAGTGGGACCAGACCAGCTTCGACCCCGAATACGACACCCTGCCGCTCGAGCATTTCATCCCGATGCTGGAGCGGGTGATGGCGCGCGCGCCCTTCGGCGGCTTGCCGGATCTGGTGCCGGAGCCAGAACTTGAGACAGAAATGGAGCCAGAACTTGAGAAGGGCCTGGCCAGGCAGGCCAGTGCTCGCTGAAGGCGTACTCTGCCCGAGGGTAAAGTTACAACGAATCAATTGCTTGCGGCGAATTCAGCGACGCAGCAGGGCGGAGAAGACACAAGCACCGACAACGACAGCGCCGTGAGCGACGGACACGCACGACGACCGCCATATACGAAGCCTTTCAGCCCCGACAACAACAAGGCCCGGCGCGACCGGAACCGACAAGGAAAGACACGATGACCACCACCCCGTACCCCCTGACACCTACGACGAAGCACGGCGCCCGCCGTGGCCTGCTTGCCCTCGCGACGCTGCTGCTCGGCACGGCTAGCCTGGCAGCCTCGGCCCAGGACAAGGATGACGAGCTGACGCTGATCGTGCCGCCGTGGCCCGGCGTCACCGTCAAGAGCGAGATCGTCGCCCAGATTCTCGCCCCGCTGGGTTACGACGTGGAGCGACAGGAAGTCAGCTCCACCGTCGGCTACAACACCCTGACCACCGGCGACAGCGACGCCTTCCTCGCTGGCTGGCTGCCTGCTCAGAAAGACAGTTATGACGCGGCCATGGCCGCCGGTGCGATCACCGACCTCGGCAACAACGTCACTGGGGCCCGCATGGGCTTCGCGGTGCCGGGCTATGTCTACGAGGCCGGCATCCACAGCGCCGCGGACCTTGCCGCCCACGCCGAGCAATTCGACGAGACCGTCTACTCCATCGAAAGCGGCTCCACCGTCAGCGACATGCTCAATGGTGCCATCGACAATGATGTCTATGGCCTGGGCGACTGGGATGCGATGGAGTCCTCGACGCCCGGCATGCTCAGCGAGGTGCGTGCCGCCCAGCGCGAACAACGCTGGATCGCCTTCTACGGCTGGACACCGCACTGGATGGTGCCGGAATTCGACACCCATATCCTGAAGGATCCGGAGTCGGTGTTCGGCCCCGACAATGGCGCCAGTGACGTCAAGACCGTCGTGCGCACCGCCTACGCCGAAGCCAATCCCAACCTCGCCCGCTTCCTCGATCAGCTGGTCTTCAGCTCCGAAGAGCAGAGCGGCTTCATCCTCGATTACAGCCTGAAGGAGCGTGACCTCGATGAGGTGGCGCACGACTGGCTGGCCGCCAATCCGGACCGGCTGGCGGAATTTCTCGCCGACGTGACCACGCGCGATGGCGAGGATGCCCTGGCCGCCGTGAAGGCCAGCCTGTGAGGCTGACCTAGCCTTGCTGCCGCCTTGACGGCATGGGCGGGCGCCGAGGGATGGCTCCCGCCCTCGGCCTCTTGCAGAGCGTGACCTGTCGCTCTGCGTACCGCTCTTCGCGCTCTGCTCTGGGCTCTGTTCTGCTTTCTGCGGGGTGCGCTTCTGGTCATTCGCATACTTTTCGGTATAGGCAATCCACGCCGGCTGCACAGCATGATAGGCATCGTCTCTGATTCCATAGGGAATCCAATTGGCGCTTATTTGATGCGATATAGAATCACCTCTAGACCATTGGTGTAGCGACCTTGGAAGGGTGGTTGAAAATAATACTAGTAATATCAGCAGGTTGTAAGGCGATCGGTGCTGGCATGGCGCTTGCTATCCACAGTGACAAGAGACGCGGTCAGCGGATTCATCTCGTCACACACCAAAGGATATCGCCATGAGTATCGCCAGCTTCAAATCTGCCAATCGTCTGATCACCGGACAACAAGCCTCGACTCGTCTTGCTGAGGAGGTCATGCGACTGGGCATGCATTCGCCGATGTTGGTCACTGACCCAGGTGTACTGGGGTCCGGAACACTGGAGCCGATCAAGGCTCAATTGGATGACCTCAAGACCAGGGGACACCTGACGGACTATCGCATCTTCAGTGATGTCAGCGCCGAGCCTGAAGTGCATATCGTCGAGGACTGCATGAGCAGCTACCGCGAGGGGGGCTGCGATAGCCTGATCGCGGTAGGCGGTGGCAGTGCGATGGATATCGCCAAATGCGTGGCGGTGTATGCCACCCATGATGGTGATCTCGAGAGTCTGTTTGGCGAGAACAAGGCGCGTGTCCGCGGTGCGCCACTTATCGCCATGCCGACGACATCAGGCACCGGGTCCGAGGTGACCAACATCGGGATTCTGTCTGATACCGAAGCGAGGATGAAGAAAGGCATCGTCAATGATTACTTGCTGCCAGATGTCGCCATCGTTGCCCCGGAGCTGACGGTCAGCTGCCCACGCCATGTCACTGCCGCCAGCGGTGTCGATGCGCTCGTCCACGCCATCGAAGCCTATCTTTCCAATTTCGCCACGCCGATCACCGATGCACTGGCCATCAAGGCCATGCGCCTGATCATCAAGGCCTTGCCCAAGGCCTATGCCAATCCTGCCGACCTCAAGGCGCGTGAAGACATGGCGACTGGCAGTCTGCTGGCCGGGATGGCGTTCGGTAATGCCGGTGTCGGGGCAGTGCACGCCCTGGCCTATCCGTTGGGAGGGCGCTACCACCTGCCACATGGCGTGACCAATGCGCTGCTGTTGCCCCACGTGATGCGCTGGAATGCATTGGCTTGTGTCGAGCGCTTCCGAGATATTGCGGAGGCCCTCGATACATCACATCGCAAGCTCAAGGATGAAGCGACTGCCGAACTGGTCGTCGAGCGACTACATAAGCTATGTCGTGATGTGGACATCCCCAGCGGCCTGCGCCATTTCGACATCCCCGAAGAGGACATCCCCTCACTTGCGGCAGATGCCTTCAAGGTCGAACGCCTGCTGCGCAACAATCCACGCCAGCTCAGCCAGGCCGATATCGAAAGTATCTATCGCGCGGCCTACTGAAGCGCTGAATCTCCTTTCTGAACACCATCTCCACCACAGGTGAAGATGCATAACGATAACAACAGGAACGCCATCATGAGCCACTGGAAAACCCGCCAGCCCGGTGAGGAAAGCCCCTACTTCGCGCTGGGGCCCTTCAAGATTCGTCTTCCCTTCCTGCACTACCGTTTCGAGCTGCCCGACTACCTGCAAGGGCTGTTGATGTGCGCGGTGGATCTCGCCGCCATCCCGTTGATGACGGAGCTCCTGGGCATGCCGTTCGAGGCCGCACTGGCCATCGTGATGCTCAATGGTCTGCTGTATCTGGTTCACCACCTGCTGGGCGACCCGGTCATTCCCGGCTGGATCACGCCGGCCATTCCACTGTTGATGGCCTATGTGGCGACCTTCCCGGAGGGGGAGACGCGGGTGCATGCCTTGATTGCCTTCCAGCTGATGCTCGGGATACTGGCCATCGTGCTCGGGCGAACGGGGCTGGCCAGCAAGGTGGTCAACATGATCCCCTCGGCGATCAAGGCTGGCATCATCATGGGCGCGGGGTTGGCCGCAATCAGCGTGGTCTTCAAGGAAGGCGGGCGTTTCGACACCTATCCCATCACCATCAGCATCGCAGTAGGTCTGGCTTTCTACATCATCTTCTCGCGTCATTTCGCCAAGCTGAAGACCACGAATCCGTTCTGGAGCAATCTCGGCAAGCTGGGCATCTTCCCGATTATCCTGCTGGCGATCGTCGTCGCTCCGCTGGTGGGCGAGGCCGCATGGCCTGATGTGCAGTGGGGCTTCAGCCAACCTGATTTCGTGACCATGTTCAGCCAGTACACTGTCTTCGGTGTCGGCTTGCCGCCGCTATCGATGTTCCTGACGGCGCTGCCGACCGTGCTGGCTGCCTATATCGTGCTGTTCGGCGATGTTCTGCAGTCCAAGGCACTGGTCGAGGAAGCTGATGAGTCCCGCCCCGACGAGAAGATCGACTACGACGCCAACCGTGCACACATGATCTTCGGCGGGCGCAATACACTGATGAGTCTCTTCGGCCCGGACGTCACCATGTGTGGCCCGCTGTGGGCTGCCATGCAGGTGGTGGTGGTCGAACGCTACAAGGAAGGCAAGCAGGCGATGCATTCGCTGTTCGGTGGCTCGGGCTCATTCCGCTGGGGCACCAACACCGGTCTGCTGTTACTGCCCATCGTCAGTCTGGTCCAGCCCATTCTGGGGATAGCATTGGCACTGACGCTGTTGATCCAGGGCTATGTCAGCGTGCGCTTGGGCATTCTGGAAGCGCGTAGCCAGCGCGACCTGGGCATTGCCGGGGTGATCGCCGCCGTACTGGTCATCAAGGGGGCTGCCTGGGCCTTCGGGATCGGCATTGCGCTGTGTCTGCTGATCTACGGCAAGCGCTTCTTCTCCGGCGAGATCGATGAGACCTTCAGTCGCGATATCGGCAAGTCAGATATCGCGCCGGCCGACAGCAAGACAGCAAGCCTGTCCTCGACAGGTGCCGCTTCGACAGACTCCCCGACGTCCTCGCATTGACGTATCGTGACCCCATGTCCCCCCGCCGCCTGAGCGCGCGGGGGGTTCTGCCGGGGGAGTCGTCAATGCAGAACGTGGAGCAGGATCTCAGGCTTGAAGCAGCACTGGCGTTGCTGGAGCGCCAGTCACTGGAGGCCGTCAAGGTCATCGATACACATGGTGAGGTTATCGGTGTCTTGACGCGTCAGGAGGTGGAGTCCGCCGCGGAACTCAAGGAACGCCTCGCGCTCTCCAATCAGCGGGGCAGCTCAACCGGGAAGAATGCCACGGAGGTTGGCGCGAATCCGGCGTCTGATCTGCTGGCTCAGGTGCCGACCCAGCGATTGCTGGATGCCCTGCATGACGGTGTCTATATCACCGATGGGCGTGGCGTGACCGTCGCCATCAATCAGGCCTATGAGCGTATTACCGGGCTCAAGCGCAGTGACGTGCTGGGGCATCACATGCAGGAGCTGGTGCGCCGGGGGTATATCTCCAAGTCGGTGTCATTGGAGGTCATCCGTGACGGCAAGCCCGTCACCCTCGTGCAGAGTCTGCGCGATGGCCGCAAGATATTGGTCAGCGGTCTCCCGATGCTGGCCCACGACGGCACCTTGAGCCATGTGGTCACCAGCGTGCGCGATATCACCGAGCTGCTGCGCGCCAAGCATGCACAGGAGCAGCTGCGTCAACTGCACTCTCTGCATGACACCTACAGCGTCAGCTCCGGGACGGATGAACAGTCGCTGGAGCTGGTGACCAGTGACGCTACTGCCGACTGTTTCGCGTTGGCGGAACGCGTGGCTGCCACTGATGTGAAGGTGTTGATTCAGGGCGAGACGGGAACGGGCAAGACGCTGCTGGCCCGCTATCTTCACGAGCACAGCACGCGTGCTGAGGGGGTATTCCTTGAGCTCAACTGTGCTGCCTTGCCGGAAGGGCTGCTGGAAGCCGAGTTGTTCGGCTATGCGCCTGGCGCCTTCACCGGTGCAAACGCACGTGGCAAGCAGGGGCTTCTGGACGTCGCCAATGGTGGCACGCTCTTCCTGGATGAGATCGGTGATCTGCCGCTTTCATTGCAGGCCAAGTTGTTGAAGGTCGTCGAGGAGCAGCGTTTCATGCCTGTTGGCGGGACAGAGCTTCGGCGCACCAATGTCCGTCTGCTGACCGCCTCACATCATGATCTGGCTGCTCGGGTGAAGGAGGGGCGCTTCCGGGAAGACCTCTACTATCGCCTGAGTGTCGTGCCCATCACGCTGCCACCATTGCGTGAGCGGCGCAGCGAAGTGATTCCGCTGCTGCAGCATTACCTCCGCCATTTCTGTCAGCGTCATGCACTGGTCCGGCGCCTTGATCCTGAAGTGCTCGAGCTACTGGGCGGCCATGCATGGCCCGGTAATATCCGTGAGTTGATCAATCTGGTGGAGCGCCTCGTGGTGACCACCACCAGCGAGGTGATCACATCCGATGTCCTGCCGGCAGAGTATCTTGCGGCGCATGCCAGTTCCGGGTGGGATGACTCGATGATGCTCGGCGCGATAACCGCCCCGGGGGATGGTTCACCGGAGCGCACGCTGAAGGAACATACCGAAGCTCTGGAGCGGCGCTTGATCGAGCAAGCCCTGGAGAAGCATCGCACCACTCGTGCTGCGGCGGCATCGCTGGGGATCAACCAGTCGACGCTGGTCAAGAAGATGCAGAAGTTCACCCACACGCCCTGAAGCCGGCAGTGCTGCCCG
>NZ_CFDJES010000090.1:0-3795 GCF_983723665.1 Cobetia sp.
AGCAGGCAGAAAGGGGCTATCTGTGAGGAGGCGAAGCAGCAACGCAGTGAAGCCAGACGAGGGGTCAAGCTGAGGGGGAGTCGGGGAGCTGGAAAGCCGGGAGCAGAAACGCTGGAAAGCCTGGCAGGAGGGTCATGGCATGGGTGCGTGGCGCCAGAGAGACTGACGCCAGCAGCACCGCTACCGCCGGTGAGGGCAGCAGCGCAGGATTCAGGAACCCATTACGGTCTGGGCGTAGCCGGTTGCCACTACACCAATCCCGAAGATGAATACCAGGGCCATGACCAGATCGGGCTTACGTTTCATGAGAGCGGGCTTCTTCTTATATCGTCAGTGGCTTTCGCGTGACGGTTGTCGATGACTGTCTTCCTGACAGTGACCAGATGATAGGCATCTGACTTCTGTATGACAATCACCATGCAATCGTTTGAATGGACGCTTTTCCACGCAGCTTTTGATGTCTGCTCGCCCAAGCCGACAAGGGCTTCCATCAAAAACACCGTTCTTTTTCGCGCCTGGCATGAAATGTGGAATTTCCTGCGGCATGCCCGCCGGATACGCATGAAAAAGCCCCGGCCTTCCACGCGAAGGCCGGGGCTTTTCTTTCCACGAATATGACCAATGAAGCATGATGAGCTGCGCCTCAGCTCGCCGCCTTCAACGCAAATGACTCATATAGCCATCATCGCCCCATCGCTTGCCTCGCTCAGGACAGAAACAGGCGATAGGCGGGATTGTCGCTCTCTTTCCAGAAGCGATAGCCTATCTCATTGAAATATTCCTCGACCCGCGCGCGGTCGCCATTGGGGATCTGCATTCCGATCAACACCCGGCCATGCGACGCGCCGTGGTTACGGTAGTGGAACAGCGAGATATTCCAGTCCGCCGGCAGGTGGGTGAGGAAATTCATCAGGGCGCCAGGGCGCTCCGGGAATTCGAAACGATAGACCTCTTCCTCGAGATCGCTGGTCGTGCGCCCACCGACCAGATGACGCGTGTGCAGCTTGGCCAGTTCGTTGTCGGTCAGGTCTTCCACCGCATAGCCCGCCTCACGCAGCTTCTCGACCACAGCGGCGCGGTCTTCACCGCCCGGCTTGACCTGCACGCCGACGAAGACATGCGCTTCCTCCGGGTTGGCATAGCGATAGTTGAACTCGGTGACCATGCGCTTGCCGATCACCTTGCAGAACTGCTTGTAGGCCCCCGGGCGCTCCGGCAGCGTCACGGCCAGAATCGCCTCACGCTGCTCGCCCAGCTCGGTGCGCTCGGCAATGTGCTGCAGGCGATCGAAGTTGGTGTTGGCACCGGAGTTGATGCACACCAGCGTCTCCCCTTCCGCGCCTGACTGCTGGACGTATTTCTTGAGGCCCGCCAGTGACAGTGCGCCACTGGTTTCGGAGACGGCGCGCGTATCCTCGAAGATGTCCTTGACCGCCGCACACATCTCGTCGGTATTGACGGTGATGACCTCATCGACGGTGTGCTGGATGAGCTCGAACGGTGCCGCGCCGATCTGCGCGACCGCCACGCCCTCGGCGAACACGCCGACCTGGTCCAGCACCACGCGTTCGCCGGCTTCCATGGCTGCCTTGAGGCAGGCGGCATCTTCCGCCTCGACCCCGATGACGCGGATCTCGGGGCGCAGGTACTTCACGTAGGCCGCGACACCGGCGATCAAACCACCGCCCCCGACCGGCACGAAGATCGCATCGATCTTGCCGGGGTGCTGACGCAGGATTTCCATGCCGACGGTGCCCTGGCCGGCAATGACATCCGGGTCATCATAGGGCGGAATGAAGGTATAGCCGTGCTCGTCCATCAGGGTACGCGCGTGGGCCAGTGCCTCGGGGAAGGCGTCGCCCTTGAGAATCACCCGCGCGCCGCGCTCGCGCACGGCCTGCACCTTGATTTCCGGCGTAATGCGCGGCATCACGATCACTGCCTTGACGCCCATCAGCTTGGCCGCCATCGCCAGGCCCTGCGCATGATTGCCGGCCGAGGCCGCAATCACGCCACACGCCTTCTGTTCATCCGTCAGCTGGGCCATCTTGTTGTAGGCGCCGCGAATCTTGAAGGAATAGACAGGCTGCAGGTCTTCACGCTTGATGAAGATGTGATTGCCGAAACGACGCGACAACAAGGGTGCCGGCGAGAGCGGAGTTTCATGGGCGGCTTCGTAGACACGAGCCGACAGGATTTTCTTGACGTAATGTTCGAGCATTATAGGAATGTCCTGATGTGTCACAGCGCGGGCCGCATGAGCGCGACCGAACCCCCATTGTTATCAGACCGCTGGCGAGAGCGTCCAGCGCCATCGCCGGGTTTGCCGTTATAATGTGGCGTTTTCCGGCGTTGCGCTTCACGTCAAGCCGTTTTCCAGTGCCTGTCGGCGGTAAACTGCTGGCCACGCGGGGAAGACCGCGCCAATGCCCACTTTCACCACCGCCCCACCGACCCGAGGTATCACATGACCCAGGATGAGCTGAAGCAGGCCGTGGCCCGCGCCGCCCTTGACGAGATTCGCCCACTGCTGAGCCGCGACACCATCATCGGCGTCGGCACCGGCTCGACGGCCAATCTGTTCATCGATGCGCTGGCGGAAGTGCGTCACGACTTCGCCGGCGCCGTCGCCAGCTCCGAAGCCACTGCCGAGCGCCTCAAGGGCCATGGCATCGACGTCTTCGAACTCAACCATGTCGGCACCGTGCCGGTCTACGTGGATGGTGCCGACGAGATCGACCCGCGCCTGGCGATGATCAAGGGCGGCGGCGCCGCGCTGACCCGCGAGAAGATCGTCGCGGCCTGCGCCGAGCGCTTCGTGTGCATCGCCGATGGCTCCAAGCAGGTGGATATTCTCGGCGGCTTCCCGCTGCCGGTGGAAGTCATTCCGATGGCGCGCTCCTATGTCGCGCGTGAGCTGGTCAAGCTGGGCGCCGACCCGGTCTACCGCGATGGCGTGCTGACCGACAACGGCAACCGTATCCTCGATTGCTACAATTTCCTGATCGAGGACCCGATCGCCATGGAAGCGCGCATCAACGCCATCGTCGGTGTCGTCACCAACGGTCTGTTCGCGGCACGCGGTGCCGATGTGCTGCTGGTGGGACGCGAAAGTGGCGTCGAACGCATCACTGCCTGAGGAGCTGGCATGACGATGAATCTGCGCCCACGACTGCGCCTGGCGACCGCACTGCTGCTGGCAGCCAGCGCAAGTCCGCTGGCGCTGGCCGATAGCCTGCCGATCAGCCAGCCAGTCACCGTGACGCTCGACAGCGGCGTCAAGATCCTGCTCAAGCCGGACCACAGCTGGGAATATCAGCTGGATGAGGTACAGGCCGCTTCCGCCCCGGCCACACAACCGTCCGTGGAAACTGGCGCTGGCAGCGCGCTGGTGCCGACCTCGACGGCTGTGCCGGTGACGGCGGCGGTCACTGCGCCGGGCGACTCGACCTCACCATCAGCCGGTGCGGCCTCTACCAGTGCCAGCAACGCAGCGCCTGACAGCGCGTCACGCCTCAACAGCAGCGCGCTGGCCAATCCGCGGCTGTTGAGTGAAGGCCACCGCGATGGACTGGTCGCGCGTCTGTCCTCGGTGAGCGAAGAGGATGACGAGGCGCTTCTGCAGTTCAGCCTCGACAACACGGCCGGCCAGAGTGTCATCGGCGTGCAGGCCAGACTGCGCCTGTATGCCGATGATGGCCATCTGCTCGCGACGCGTGAGGTGCCGCTGTGGGTCGGTGAATATCGCCTGCCCCAGACCTACCTGCGCCCCGGCCAGACACGCGATAGCCGCGA
>NZ_CFDJES010000090.1:3895-12366 GCF_983723665.1 Cobetia sp.
CTTCCCGTTTCTGTTTTAGCGCCGGTCGCTCAGCGAGAGCGAAGCGGTGATCAGAACTTGTAGTTGATGCTGAAGTAGTTGCCGAAGCCGGTGGTGTCCTGGCGAACGCCGGTGGCAGTGGAGCCATCGGTGAAGAACGCCATGTTGTTGTAGTACTTCAGGCCATAGCCGATCGCATAGCGCTGGGTGTGGTAGTAGATACCGTTGAACCACTCCATGCTGTTGACGCTGCGGCCCGCCTGGCTGCCCACTTCGTCGGCATCGAACTTGTAGTCCAGGTAGCCCTGATAGGCGATGAAACTGCCATCATCGAAGTTGACGAACGGCTTGAACCAGTTGGTGGAGGCCATGTAGCCGTCCCACTTGCTCTCGTCTTCACCGCCGTAGTTCTCACGCACGTAACGCGCGTAGAGGTTGAAGCCCATCTTGCCGAACCACGGCACCTGCACATCGCTGCCCAGGCCGACGTAGTGCTCCCACAGACCGCCGAATGCGCCGTTGTCACCGATGTTGGTGACGGTGGCGATGTAGAGCTCATCCACCGGGCCGAACGACAGGTCGTAACCGGTCATGGCGTCCAGCGAGAAGCGCGGCGCCAGCTTGGCAAAGAAGTTGTCGCCGTCGTTCAGGTCATCGGAGCTGTCGTCCAGCAGGTCGAAGAAGTCGACATACCCGTAGAGATCGACGATGCCCGAGCGGCCGCCGAACTCCATCTCCAGGTAGGTATCTTCGCTGTTGCGGAACGGCAGGCGGTTGTCTTCACTGCGCATCAGGTTGAAGGTCAGCCACTTGTAATCATTGGCGTGGATATCGCCATTGAAGTCAGTAGCCTGCGCCGGTGCTGCAGCGGTCAGCAGCGTGGTGGCAGCCAGAGTGCTGGCCGCGAGGGTCTTGAGCATGGTCATCGCGTAACGATCCTGTCCTGAATGATGAGACTGTTCGAATTCTTGTGGTCTTGCCCGCTGAGCGGGTCTTGTCGCTATGAAGTCCGACGAAGGCGCGGGAGTGAAACTCGCACGGGGCCCAGTCTGGAAAGGCGGCGATGTTAGCACTTCCTCGCAAAAACGACAGAGCGACATTTCGGGGATGATCAACGTGCCCTCGACGACAATGTGAACCTTTTCACACTCTCGCCAAGCACCTTGCCACTCCCGGCTTCCCCGAGCTGACACCCCGATGTTTCCTCGCTTGCCGCCCGGCGCATGCCGGCAGGATGGCTCCCGTCGACTGACCGGGCGGAGAGCGAGGAATGCATCAGGCCGCCAGCGCCAGGAAGAAACCGGCAATCGCCGCCGACATCAGATTGGACAGCGTGCCGGCGAGTACCGCCTTGAGCCCCAGGCTTGCGATCTCATGACGGCGTGTCGGTGCCAGACTGCCCAGCCCCCCCAGCAGGATGGCGATCGACGACAGATTGGCGAAGCCGCACAGCGCGAACGACAGCACTGCCATGGTGTAGGGCGTCATCACCGCGCCGGTGGCCGCGACGATGCTGTCACCGCTGAGGTAGGGCGCCAGATTGATGTAGGCGACGAACTCGTTCACCACCAGCTTCTGGCCGATGAAGGAACCCGCCAGGGTCGCCTCGCTCCACGGCACGCCCAGCAGGAAGGCCAGCGGCGCGAACAACCAGCCGAGAATCATGTCGAGACTCAGCGTGTCCATGCCGAACCAGCCACCCACGCCGCCGAGAATGCCGTTGATCAGGCCGATCAGCGCGATGAAGGCCAGCAGCATCGCCCCGACATTGGCCGCCAGCTTGAGGCCGGAAGACGCACCGGAGGCCGCAGCGTCCAGCACATTGGAGGGCGCATCATCATCCTTGAGGGCGGCATCGGCGAGGGCGATCGAGTCATCCGGCTTCTCCGTCTCCGGGAACAGCAGCTTGGCGAACAGCAGCCCGCCGGGCGCGGCCATGAAGGATGCCGCCACCAGGTACTCCATCGGAATGCCCAGCGCCGCATAGCCGCCCAGCACCGAACCGGCGACGGAGGCCAGGCCACCACACATCACCGCGAACAGCTCGGAGCGCGTCATGCTGGCCAGATACGGCTTGACCACCAGCGGCGCCTCGGTCTGACCGACGAAGATGTTGGCCGTGGCCGAGAGCGACTCGGTACGCGACGTGCCCAGCACACGCTGCAGGCCGCCGCCCAGCAGGCGAATCACCCACTGCATGATGCCGAGGTAGTAGAGCACCGCGATCAGCGATGAGAAGAAGATGATGATCGGCAGCACCTTGACCGCGAAGATGAAGCCGACACCACTGCCCGGATTGGCCAGGCTGCCAAACAGGAAGTTGATGCCCTGATCGGCATAGTTGACCACCTGACTGACGGCACCGGAGACACCGGCCAGCACTCCCTGGCCGAAGGAGGTGTAGAGCACGAAGGCGCCGATGGCCAGCTGGATGGCAAAGGCACCACCCACGGTACGCAGGCGAATGGCGCGTCGATTCGACGACAGCGCCACGGCAATGAGGATGAGCGAAGCCATCCCGACGAGACTCATGAGGGGATTCATTGGGAAGATCCTGAGGGTTCTTGTGGTTGTTATGGGTGCTGCGTGCAGGGCTGCGACGACCCGTTCTCAACGTCGTGCAGTGTTATCCTGCATTCTCACCATGTTCAAAAAGTCACAGCCTGACCAAATAGTCAATACGTCCGTTTTACCTCACGCCCACTTGTCTTCCAGTGCCAGACTGGCAGTGTCAGGGGCATTTTTGAGGTTCTCCCTGTGTGTCAGTGGTTTATCATCTGCTTCTGACGTGGGACGTGGCGCTTCAGCCCAGGTTTTCGCCAACGCTCCCTCATCGGAACCGGCACCAAAGGACAAAAGCCGCATGAACAATCACAGCGCCGCCCGACTCGACCGCCTGCAGGCCATTCTGCGCGAAGGCAGCCCTCTGCAACTGAGCGACGCCGCACAGCTATGCGCCGTCTCGGAGATGACCATTCGTCGCGACGTGGCGCACAGCAACGGACTGCTGGAAATTCTGGGTGGCCGCCTGTTGCTGGTCGATTCATCCGCCGGCAGCGTCTATCGCCTGGATCGCGAGATCGACGCCAGCGCCCCGATCAAGCAAGCGCTGTGCCAGCAGCTGGCCAGTCATATCGAGGACGGCGACACCCTGTACGTGGATTGCGGCACCACGCTGGTCCATCTTGCGGCCGCCATCGACCGCCAGCAGACGCTGACCCTGGTGACCTGCGCCCTGAATGTGGCCAATGCGGTCGGCCATCTGCCCGGGGTGCGGCTGGTGATGCTGGGGGGCCTGTTTCACCCGGCCACCCAGTCATTCACCGCCACCGACATGCCGGAAGCCATCCGCCGCCTCGGCATCAACAAGGCCTTTCTCTCGGCGGGCGGAGTGCATGCCGAGCGAGGCGTCAGCTGCTTCCATTTCCATGAGGTCGCAGCCAAGCAGGCCGCTCTGGAAAGCGCGATGCAGCGCTTCTTGATCGTCGATGCGCGCAAGTTCGAGATGGTGCGCCCCGCCTTCATCGCCCCGCTGAGTGACTTTGATGTGGTGATCAGCAATGCCAGCCCCGCCGCACGTGATTGCCTGGGGGCGCTGGAGGCAGAAATGGGCGTGACAGCCGAGCTTGTCGACTGCTGAGCTGCAGATTGCCGAGCCTGTCGATTGCTTCGCAGGAAAGAGCCAGGCCACTCGCAGCGCCAGACCACTGACAAACAGAAAACGCCGCACGATTGTGCGGCGTTTTCTGTCTGACCAGACAGTCAATGCACACTTTGCGTGCGCAGGGACGTCACAGCGGCAGGTGGTGCTCGAGCATCGCCAAGGTGCCACTCAGCGCGCCGCGATTGCGCTCCACGACCTGGCTGGCCGCCTGGCCTGCCTTCTGCTGCGCGGCCTGATCCGAGAACAGCGCATTCACCGCCTCGGCCAATGCCGCGTCATCCGCAACGACCTGGAGCGCGCCTTCCGCGGTCATCACCTCGGCGATCTCGCTGAAGTTGTCCAGCGATGGGCCACTCAGCAGTGGCAGCCCCAACGCGGCGGGCTCGAGCAGGTTGTGCCCGCCGATGGGCATCAGACTGCCGCCGATAAAGGCGATATCACTGGCCGCATACAGCGTCAGCAATTCCCCGAGACTGTCACCGACCAGTACCGATACGGCGCCAACCACCTCGGTGCCGCTCTCTGACATGGCACTGCGCCGCAGGCTGCTCTCGCCGCGCGCCTGACACCACTGCGCCGCCTGAGCGGCCACTGCCTCGAAGCGCTGCGGATGGCGCGGTACCAACAGCAGCAAGGCCTGAGGATGCTGGTCACGCACCGCGGCATGCGCCGCGAGTATCTGGCCATCCTCGCCGTCATGCGTCGAGGCGGCGATCCATACCGGCCGCTGCGCGAATGACTGGCGCAGCGACTGGCCGTCGGCAATGACCTGTTCAGCAATGTCCAGTTCGAACTTGAGCGAGCCGACGGCCGCGCCGCACGCTGGCGGCAGGCCAAGCGCCATGAAACGCTCCAGATCCTGCTGCGACTTGGCCGACAGGCCACTGACGTGAGCAAGACTGTCGCGCATCAGGGCGCCGATCCTGCGATAGCGCTGGAAGGCGCGCGGCGACAGGCGGCCATTGATGACGCACAGCGCAATGTCATCCCGCGCGCAGGCCGCCATCAGGTTGGGCCACAGCTCGGTTTCCACCATGATCGCCAGCGCCGGACGCAGCCGACGCACGAAGCGCCGCGCGCTCAGCGGGAAATCCAGCGGCAGATAATGGTGACGGGCCGGGGCAAGCTCGGGCGAGCCCTGCGGGGTATGCAGCAGACGTGCGGCCTGTGCAGCGCCGGTGGCTGTCATGGTCGTCAGCACCAGCGGGCGCCGTGGGTAGCGCTGACGCAGTGCCTCGACGAGACTCGCCACCATCACCACCTCGCCCAGCGAGGCGGCGTGCAGCCAGATGGGGCGCTCACTGTCGGGCGTGGTGCTCGGCGTAGAGGGGATGATACCCAGCCGCTCCAGGCGCGGGTGCTGGGCATCGTGCTCGCGCCAGACCCGCTGCCAGATGAGGGGCGACAACAGGGTCAGCGCGGTGCTGTAGAGGCCGCGGGCAAGGCTCACGCCTAGTCCTCGCGATCGAGAATGGTGGCGATCATCGCGGTGGTGGAGACGCCGTCCTCGAAACCGAGCACGCGGACTTCACCGCCATTGGCGATAACCGCCTCTCCCCCGGCAATCTCTTCGGGACGATAGTCGCCGCCCTTGACCAGCACATCCGGCAGCACGGCCTCGATCAGGCGTGCCGGGGTGTCCTCGCTGAAGGGCACCACCCAGGCGACCGCACCGAGGCCCGCCAGCACCTGCATGCGGCGCAGCACCGGGTTGATCGGGCGTGTCGGCCCCTTCAGGCGTGCCACCGAGTCGTCGTCGTTGACGGCCACGATCAGGCGATCGCCGTGGCGTGCCGCTTCCTGCAGGTAGGCCACGTGACCGGCGTGCAGGATGTCGAAGCAGCCATTGGTCATCACCACACGCTCGCCGCGTGCCTGGGCGGCCTTGACTGCCGGGATGAGCGCGGACTCCTGGATCACGCCGAATTCCGCCAGCTTGTCGCCGTGCAGCGCGGTGTAGAGCTCCGCCACCGACAGGGTCGCGGTGCCCGGCTTGGCGACCACCAGACCCGCGGCCAGGTTGGCCAGCATCACGGCTTCCGGGAAGGCGTGACCGGCCGCCAGCGCCAGGCCCAGCACGCCGATCACCGTATCGCCGGCACCGGTGACGTCGTAGACCTCACGCGCATGCGTCGGCAGGTGCAGCGGCTGATAGCCCTCGCGGATCAGGGTCATGCCCTTCTCGCTGCGCGTCACCAGCAGGGCTTCCAGCTCGAGCTCGGCACGCAGTGCCTCGCCCTTCTCGGCCAGTTCCTCATCGCTGCGGCACGGCCCGACGATGGTCTCGAATTCGGTCAGGTTGGGGGTGATGATGCTGGCGCCGCGATAGCGCGAGAAATCACTGCCCTTGGGGTCGACCAGCACACGCTTGCCCGCCGCACGCGCAGCGGCGATCAGCGCCTCGACCTGATTCAGCGAGCCCTTGCCGTAGTCGGAGAGAATCATCACGCCACTGGCGCCCAGCTCGGCCTCGACCTGGCTCACCAGCGCGCTGGTATCCACCTCGTGCAGCGGCTCCTCGAAATCGAGGCGCAGCAGCTGCTGATTGCGGCTCATCACGCGCAGCTTGGTGATGGTCGGCACGCTGTCACTGGCCTGGAAGCGCGTGATGACATTGGCGTTTTCCAGCGCGCGCGTGAGGATGGCAGCGTTGTCATCCTCACCGACCACACCCGCGAGGGTGGCATGTGCGCCGAGCGAGGCGATGTTGAGCGCGACGTTGGCGGCACCGCCGGGGCGGTCTTCGCTCTCGCCGACTCGTACCACCGGTACCGGTGCTTCCGGCGAGATGCGTGAGGTGCCACCGTGCCAGTAGCGGTCGAGCATCACATCACCCACGACCAGCAGGCGAGCCTGTTCAAGCGCAGTCAGATCAAGCTTCATCAGGCGTCTCCGCGTGCAGAGGGGGATTGGGAAGAAGAGGTATCCGTAGAGGAGACAGCCGCGACCGGCAGACGTTCGCAGCTCTGGCCACGAATGACGCCATCGGTGTCCGCCAGCAGCTCAGCGAGGCGCGCGATGACATCCTCGGCGCGAATCAGGCTCATGGCGTCCTGATGGCGCACGCGCTGGCCCCAGTTGATCTCGTCCATCTGCTTGTGAAGATAGGTCTTCACGGCGTCCGGATAGCGATTGACCACCAGATGCTGCCAGCAGTACGGTGCCGCGCGCTCGGGGTTGGTGGTGGCGTACAGGCCGATCACCGGCGTGTTGAGCGCATTGCCCATGTGCACCGGGCCGGAATCCGGCGCGATCACGGCCACGGCGCGATCGATCATCGCCAACAGGCCCTTGAGCGAGGTGCCACCGATGGCATCGATGACCGCGCCTTCGCTGACCAGCGCCTTGATGCGCGCGCCCATTTCACGTTCCTGCGGGCTGCCGCCACCGGTCATCACGCTGCGGATGCCATATTGCTGCCAGGCATGATCGACGACCGCCGCATAGCCTTCCGGCGACCAGTTGCGGAAGTTGCGCAGTCGCGGATTGGCACACGGACTGATGATCAGATACGGCGCCTCACCGGTGACGCGTGCGGCTTCGGTGTAGGCCTCGGGCGGTACATCGAGGCGCCAGTCGAGGCGGCAGTCCTCGACACCCAGCGTACGCGCGAAGTCCATGAACGACTCCAGCACGTGGGCGCGCTCTCTCGGGGCCAGCTGATGGGAAGTAAAGAGGTACTGCCAGTCCTTGGCGCGCGCACGGTCGTAACCGATGCGCACCTTGGCCTTGAGGCCCAGGGACAGCGCACTGGCACGCAGTGCCTGCTGCATGTGCAGCAGCACATCGAAGTGCGTGTCCTTGAGCTGCCGCCAGATGGCGCGCATGCCCGCAAGGCCGGTGGACTTGTCATAGACCACGAACTCGACCCCGGTCAGGCCGGACAGTAGACTGTGCTCCCCCTTGCCGACGATCCAGGTAATGCGGGCCTCAGGCCACTGACGCTGCAAGGCGCGTACCGTTGGCACAAGATTGCAGACATCGCCGAGAGCGGAGAGCCGGAGCACGCAGATATGTGCGGGCTGGGCAGGGAGAGGATGCTTCATGCGGATGGCAGTTTTCCGAAATGAGAATGCCCACATTCTATATGATGGCGAAACAGCGCCACAAATGACGCCGGACTGGTTCATGCCATCGTTCTGGCGTGAACACGACGCCGTGACCGGCGAAGCGCCGGGGCGCGGGGCGAGTCTGTTCCTCGATGTCTGTCGTTTGCCCGCCGAACTGCAACCCGCCAATACCACCGCGACACCGGCTCGCCGCTGGGCACTGCGCCCCTATCGTCGCGGCGGCCTGATCGCGAAGCTCGCCAGTCAGCGCTACCTCTATACCGGCCTTGAGCGCACCCGCGCCTTCGCCGAACTGCGCCTGACGGAGCGTCTGTATCGCCAGGGGCTGCCGGTGCCAGAGCCCGTCGGTGCCTGCGTGTGGCGGCATGGTCTGACCTACGAGGCCGCCCTGATCACGGTGCTGATTCCCGGCGCACGCGCCTTCGCCGATGACCTGATCGCCCTCGAAGCACAGCGCCTGACTGCCGGGGCCGAGCTGCCCGAGGCTCTGCTTCGCCTGCTCGACGCCACAGGCCACGCCATTCGCGCCGTGCATGACGCCGGGCTCGAGCATGTCGACCTCAACGCACGCAACCTGCTGATCGATGAAAGCGAACGCGTCTACGTGATCGATCTCGATCGCTGCCAGCTGCATGCCGAGGCTCCCACGGATGCACGCTGGCGCGAGAGCAATCTCTCCCGCCTGGGCCGTTCGTTGGCCCGCTTCACCCCGACACATCATGCGGCGTGCCTGGCCCGCATCCGCAGCGCCTATCAAG
>NZ_CFDJES010000091.1:0-12237 GCF_983723665.1 Cobetia sp.
CCTCGCTGCTGGGGCGCGCGGAGCAGACCGAGTGCATCAAGGCCAAGCTCGAGGGCCGCGCGCCACGCTTCTGATCCTGACGGGTCAAGACTTACGGGCCAAGGTTGGCGGGCTCAGGTTATCCACACCCACTTTGCCGCTGCAGTCGCTGATGCGGATAATGGGGACATTGTCCCTTCTTGCGATTCGGCGGCCCCTTGATGTCAATGTTCCTGTCAGCCCTCACGCCCTTGTCAGCCCTCACGTCCCTGGGCCTGCCTGCCGGCAGCGCTCCCACTCATGTGTCTTGCTGGACGGCGCTGCATGTTTGAGCTGCGTCCGTATCAGCAGGAGGCGGTGCGGCGTACCGTCGAGCACTTTCGCCGCAGTGATGAGGCGGCGGTCATCGTGCTGCCCACCGGCAGCGGCAAGTCACTGGTGATCGCGGAGCTTGCGCGTATCGCGCGTGGCCGTGTGCTGGTGCTGGCGCATGTGCGCGAGCTGGTCGAGCAGAACCACGCCAAGTACGAATCCTATGGCAAGGACGCCGACATCTTCAGTGCCGGCCTCAAGCGCAAGCAGGCCTCGCGTCAGGTGGTGTTCGGCTCGGTGCAGTCAGTGGTGCGCAACCTCGATGCCTTCACGCCGGCTGAGCCGGCGGCTGATGCTCAGGCGGCGCCCTTCACGCTGCTGGTGATCGATGAGTGCCACCGGGTCTCGCTGGAGAAGGACGCCAGCTATCGCAAGGTCATCAATCATCTGCGCGAGCACAATCCGCGCCTCAAGGTGCTGGGACTGACGGCGACGCCGTATCGTCTCGGTCAGGGCTTCATCTTCCATCGTCACTATCACGGCATGGTGCGCGGGGATGATGACTGCTTCTTCCGTGATTGCGTCTTCGAGCAGCCGCTGCGCCTGATGGTGCGGCAAGGCTTTCTGAGTGAGCCGCGGCGTGTCGACGTCGCGGTGGCGCGCTATGACTTCTCGCAGCTGGCGCCGGGCATTGGCGGCGGTTTCCAGGAGGCGGAGCTCAACGAGGTGGTGCAGGGCTCGCGCGCGACGCCGGGCATCGTGCTGGATATCGTCGCCCAGGCACGCGAGCGGCGCGGGGTGATGGTGTTCTGCTCCACCGTTGAGCATGCCGAGGAAGTCACGGGGCTGCTGCCCGAGGGCGAGGCGGCGTTGATCACCGGCGAGACACCCGGCGAGGAACGCGAGCGGCTGATCCATGCCTTCAAGGCCCAGCAGCTCAAGTATCTGGTCAATGTGGCGGTGCTCACCACCGGCTTCGATGCGCCGCATGTCGACCTGATCGCCATCCTGCGGCCCACGGAATCCGTCAGTCTCTATCAGCAGATCGTCGGGCGCGGCCTGCGTCTGAGCCCCGGCAAGACGGACTGTCTGATTCTCGACTACGCCGGCAATCCCTGGGATCTCTACGCGCCGGAGGTGGCGACGCCGAAGCCGGCCGGCGACACCGAGATCGTGCAGGTCGAGTGCCCGGTGTGCGGCAATGCCAATCTGTTCTGGGGACGCAAGGATGGCGAGCTGGTGGTCGAGCACTTCGGGCGTCGCTGTCAGGGGCTGGTCGAGTCACCGGAGGGTGAGGGCAGGCCGCTGGTGCAGTGCGACTTCCGCTATCGCGCCAAGGCCTGCCCGCAGTGTGGCGAGGCCAATGACATCGCCGCACGTCATTGTCATGCCTGTCAGGCACGGCTGGTCGACCCGGATGACAAGCTGCGCGATGCACTCAAGCTGCGTGACGCACGGGTGCTGCGCGTCAGCGGCTGGCAGCTGGAGGAGGCGCGCAACGGGCGCGGTCTGCCACGCTTGAAGGTGACCTATTACGACGAGGATGGCACCGATCTGTCCGAGTGGTTCGCGCTCGAGACCTCCGCCCAGCGTCACGCCTTCCGCTTGAGCTTCCTCGCGCGTCATCTGCGCGCGCCGGGCAGTGACTGGGCACCGAAGGACATCGCCGAGGTGCTGGCGGGCGAGGAGCGTCTCAAGGCGCCGGACTTCGTCATCGGGCGCAAGAGCGGGCGTTACTGGCAGATCCGCGACAAGCTGTTCGACTATGCCGGGCGCTATCGCACCGGAATCGCCGCCGGCTGAACGGCGCGCTGGCCGCTGCGTGATCCGGTCGCGTGGCGCATGTTGTCAGGGACACGACGTCGCGGGGATGCTGATCGGGGCCTCGGGTTGCTAGACTGGCGGCTTCATACGCCTCAGGGAGAACTCACAAGGTGAGTGCCACCGATACCTCGGCCAGGCTGGTGTCCGGCTTACGCCCCACCGGACATCTGCAACTCGGACACTATCAATCAGTGATCCGGCGCTGGACCGAGCTGCAATACCATCACGATGCCTATTTTCTGGTCGCCGACTGGAACGCGTTGGCGGTCAGCGGTCACGCGCCTCACGAGATCGAGCAGTACAGCTGGGCGATGGTGATCGACTGTCTCGCCTGTGGGGTCAACCCCAAGGTCGCTACCCTGTTCATCCAGTCGTGGGTGCCGGAGCTGACCGACGTGCACATGATCCTGGCCAGCGTCACGCCCAAGGCCTGGCTGGAGCGTCTGCCCAGCTACCGCGAGATGGTCGCCGGGCTCGGTGAGCAGCAGGGCGCCAGTCTGGCCATGCTCGGTGCGCCCCTGATGCAGGCGGCCGACATTCTGGCGCTGCGGGGGCAGGTGGTGCCCGCCGGCCCCGAGCAGCGTGCGCATATCGAGTTCACCCGTGAGGTCGCCCGGCGCTTCAATCATCGCTATGGCCGCGATGCCGGCTTCGAGGAGCAGGCTGAACGCGCCATCGCGCGCCTGGGCAAGAAGAGCGGTCGCCTGTATCGCGAATGGTTGAGCGACTATCAGGAAGAGGGCGATCTCGAGGCCTTCGAGCGCGCGCGCGGCCTGCTGGCCGAGACCAGCAAGCTCAACCGCAACCAGCAGGAGCGCCTGCTCGGCTATCTGGAAGGCGGCGGGCGGCGCATCCTCGGCGAGCCGGAACACTGGCAGGGTGAGGTCGAGCCGCTGCTGGGCATGGAGCTCAAGACACACAAGGCCGCACGGGAAGACGCCATCTTCCTGCGCAGCGGGCGCGACGATATCGCGGCCTGCGTGCGCGAGATGCCCACCGACCCTGCGCGCGTGCGTCGCAAGGACCCCGGCGACCCGCAGCGCTGCCCGCTGTGGACACTGCATGAAAGCTTCACGCCTGCCTCGGACCGCCAGTGGGCGGAGGAGGGCTGCCGTGATGCCAGCATCGGCTGCCTGGACTGCAAGGGCTGTCTGATCGAGCATGTCGACGCGGCGCTGACGCCGATTCGCGAGCGTGCCGAGGCGCTGGAAGGGGAGCATGGCAAGGTGCGCACCATGATGACTGAAGGCGCCGAGCGGGCCCGCGACACCGTGCGTGACACCCTGGATGAGCTGCGGCGCGTGATCGGCCTGACCTATCGCTAGAGGCGGGCGGCGTCGAGCGCGGCCCCGGCGTATCACCGGCGGCGTAAAGACTTGGGGGATGGGGCGCGAGCCGCTAGAATGCCCGTCCCCCAGACCCACCTTTACCCGCCTCCTGCAGGAGATGTCATGAGCGACCTGCTCGATGGCGCCAGTTTTGCCCTCACCGATGGGCATCAGCCCGCACCTCTCGTCACGCCCCCGACGGCGGCGTCGACGGTGCTGGCGCGCGTCAACGACACCGCGCTCACCGAGATGCCGCAGGACCTGTACATCCCGCCGGAGGCGCTGCGTGTCTTTCTCGAGACCTTCGAGGGGCCGCTGGATCTGCTGCTCTACCTCATCCGTCGCCAGAACCTCGATATCCTCGCCATCAATGTCGCGGCCATCACCCATCAGTACATCGAGTATGTCGAGCTGATGCACGCCATGCAGATCGATCTGGCCGGTGAATACCTGCTGATGGCCGCGATGCTGGCGGAGATCAAGTCGCGCAGCCTGCTGCCGCGTCAGCCCAAGGCGAGTGATGACGACGAGGAAGAGGACCCCCGCGCCGAGCTGATCCGCCGCCTGCAGGAATACGAGCAGACCAAGCTGGCCGCCGAAGGGCTGGATGAGATGCCGCGTCAGGGCCGCGACTGGTTCGTGGCCACGGCAGACCTGCCCGAGCTCGAGACGCGCGTGGTGCACCCTGATGTCGATCTGTCGGAATTGCTCGGCGCGTTGTCCGGCCTCCTGCGTCAGGCGGACCTCGTCCAGGCGCACACCATCTCGCGTGAGGTGATGTCGACCCGCGAGCGCATGCTGGCGATCATGAACCTGTTGACCCATGAGCACTTCACGCCCTTCGAGAAGCTGTTCACGCTCGAGGAAGGGCGTGCCGGGGTGGTGGTCAGCTTCATGGCGATTCTGGAGCTGGCCAAGGAGTCGATGATCGAGATCGTCCAGAATGCGCCGCTGTCACCGATTCACGTGCGCGCCCGCACGCCGGAACCGGACCCCGAGGATGACGAGGACTGGCTGGCGCTGGAATTCGCCGACGAAGACGAGGTGGCGGCCGATCAGGGGGCGTTCGATGACGCAGCGTATGATGACGCAGCGTCCGATGATGCGCAGACGTCACCTTCCTTACCCCCATCCGACGAGCAGGAGAACGCGGCGTCATGAGTTTGCGCGATGTCCCGCTGGACCAGATCATCGAAGCGGCCCTGCTGGCCGCCGGCGAGCCGCTGACGCTAGAGCGCCTGGCCGGTCTGTTCGATGAGTATTCAAGCCCGACCAGGCCTGCGCTGCGTGAGGCGTTGGGCAAGCTGGAAGCGCGTCACCCGGCCGACAAGAGCGCGCTGGAGCTGATCGAGACCGCCAGTGGCTGGCGGCTGCGCGTTCGCCAGCAGTATTCCCCCTGGGTATCGCGACTGTGGGAGGAGCGCCCGCAACGCTATTCGCGTGCCTTGCTGGAGACCCTGGCACTTGTGGCCTATCGTCAACCGGTGACCCGCGGCGATATCGAGCAGGTGCGTGGCGTGACGGTCAGCTCCTCGATCATGCGCACCCTGGTCGAGCGCGGCTGGGTGAGAGTGGTCGGCCACCGTGATGTGCCGGGGCGTCCGGCGGTATTCGCCACCACGCGTCAGTTCCTCGATGACTTCGGCCTCAAGACGCTGGAAGAGCTGCCGCCGGTGCATGAACTGAAAGGCTTCGAAGGACTCGAACAGCTCGAGGCAGACCTGTATGATGTGCCGCCCTCTCAGACCTTGCCATTGCCGGATGACCCGGACGGCGAGACGGAGGAGGCACCGGCAGACGGCGCTGATGCGGGGGCTGATCCAGAGCATGAGACAACGCCTGAGTCAGCACCTGACGCAGAGACTGGGGGAAAGACTGGGGAAAAGACTGAACCAGGCGCTGAGGCAGGGCTTGAGTCAGGTCTTGAGACCGACACCGGCACCCCGGTGCCCGATGACTGGCAACCGCCGGACGTCACCGCCGAGCAGCTGGAAGAGGCGCTGAAGATGCGCGCACTCGACACCTCCGGCGCCTCGGCTGACACACCGAACACAGCAGCACCCTCCGCCTCACAGGCGGAAAATGACCACGCCGGGATGGCGTCCACCGGCTCGGGGTTCGACTTCGCCACACTCGAAGCGCGCCTCAGCCAACGTTTGCGCGGTGCAGACGAGGATGACGACGCTGCCGATGCGCAGCCGCACGACTCCTCCGCTGCCGGGACCGTCGATGATGACGACCCTGCGTAGGCGAAACTCCTATAGATGAAATGGTTCATGTCATGAGCAAGACAGACTCTGATAAGCGCAAGACCTCTCGCCCCGGCAGCAGCCAGGCAGGCAACAAGCAGGCTGGCGGCAAGCACGCCGGTGGCAAGGCCGTGACCGGCAAGGCCTTCGCGGACAAGAATGTCGCGGACAAGAGCGCGGCAGATTCTGCCGACAAGCGTGGCGAGCAGGCCCGCCCGACCCGTGATACCGGCAAGTCCACGCGCGGCAGCAAGGCCAATGTCGGCAAGAAGCCGGCCGCCGCCGACGCGCCGGAACTGCGTCCGCTGCCGCCGCAGGCCAAGGGCGACAAGCTGGTCGAGGACGAGAAACTGCAGAAGGTGCTGGCGCGCTCCGGTCTCGGCTCCCGCCGTGAGATGGAAGTCGCCATCAGCGCCGGTCGCGTCAAGGTCAACGGCAAGGTCGCCCAGCTGGGTGATCGCGTCGGCCCGCGTGACCAGGTCAGCCTCGATGATCGCCCGCAAAGCCTGAAGGGCGCCGAAGAGACGGCGCGTCGCGTCATCATGTACAACAAGCCGGAAGGCGAGCTGTGCACGCGCAAGGACCCGGAAGGCCGCCGCACCGTCTTCGAGCGTCTGCCGCGCCTGAAGGGCGAGCGCTGGATCGCGATCGGTCGTCTCGACATCAACACCAGCGGTCTGTTGCTGTTCACCACCGATGGTGAGCTGGCCAACCGCCTGATGCACCCGTCGACCCAGATCGAGCGTGAGTACGCCGTGCGTGTCATGGGTGAGGTCAAGCGCGAGCACGTCGTCAACATGGTCAATGGCGTGATGCTCGAAGATGGCCCGGCACGTTTCACCGATGTGCAGGAATTCGGTGGCGAAGGCATCAACAGCTGGTTCCACGTCGTGATCATGGAAGGCCGCAACCGTGAGGTTCGCCGTCTGTGGGACTCCCAGGGCCTGACCGTCAGCCGTCTGAAGCGCGTGCGCTACGGCAATATCTTCCTCGACAAGCGCGCTCGCGCCGGTGAGTGGGTGGAGATGGAGCAGAGCGAGATCGATGAACTGTCCACGCTGGCAGGTCTCGAGCATCGCAAGGCGCCGGCCCTGACGCCGGACGAGCAGAACCGCTGGAGCCGCGACAAGCAGAAGCGTCGTCCGGTGCGCGCCATGAAGAAGCCGCCGCAGCGTACGCGCAAGCCGCGCTGATGGCGCAGTCGGTGAGGGCGGCGATGCGCCGTCATGCACTGATATGGCATAAGCTCGTGGACATGCCACAAGCTCGTGCGACCTAAGTGGTAACCCGCAAGCCCGCGCCCATCGCGGGCTTGCGTGTATCTGGCACAGGGGCTGGACCGGGCTCTGGCGCGGGCGTTTCGCGAGGTGCCAGCGGACAAGCTGGTCATTTACTTGAAGTTTTTTTGCAAAAGGCTTGCGTCGAAACGGGATCGGCGGTATCTTACGTCCCGCTTCGCAAGGGTCGTTAGCTCAGTGGTAGAGCAGTTGGCTTTTAACCAATTGGTCGAAGGTTCGAATCCCTCACGACCCACCATTCTCTGGAATGGTCTCTTGCAAAGCACCCGGCGGCGGGTCGTTAGCTCAGTGGTAGAGCAGTTGGCTTTTAACCAATTGGTCGAAGGTTCGAATCCCTCACGACCCACCATCCGCCACCCAGTTTTGGGTCGTTAGCTCAGTGGTAGAGCAGTTGGCTTTTAACCAATTGGTCGAAGGTTCGAATCCCTCACGACCCACCAGATCTTGCCCCGTGCCTTCATTGGCGCGGGGCAATTTTTGTTACGCGAAAGGAAAGAGTCCGTTGCCCCCAAGTCGACTGGAGCCGCGATCGCGCCAGGCGTATCCTTGTGGGCGAGCCAAGGCTCATGTCCGCCCAGTGCGGACGACGCTGCGGGCGATAGACGCCCAAGGCACACGCCGCAGTCTGGGGAGCCCAGCTGCAGCGCTGGCAGGGCCGCCACGGGCCGTTCGTGTCCGGGCCGAGTCCTGACCCACTCAGCACAGGGGGAGCCCCTGTGGGCTAGGTGAGAGACACATGAACAGCCTGACTAATGCCATGCCGGGTCGTGAGGCCCACAATGCCGTCCGTGAGCAGGTGCGCGAGCATCTGGCCCGCGCTTACTGCCCGACGCGCCCCGCCGCCGAGGATGCCGCGCTGATCGACGAGATCAAGCAGCTGCTCATCGAGCGTGATGCCGCACTGGTCGCGCATTACTACTGTGACGACGCCATCCAGCAGCTGGCCGAGGAAACCGGCGGCTGCGTCGCCGACTCGCTCGAGATGGCACGCTTCGGCGCCCGCCATGAGGCCTCGACACTGATCGTCGCCGGCGTGCGCTTCATGGGCGAGACCTCCAAGATCCTGTCGCCGGAGAAGCGCGTGCTGATGCCGACGCTGGAGGCGACCTGCTCGCTGGACCTCGGCTGCCCGGAAGACGAGTTCGCGGCCTTCTGTGATGCTCATCCCGACCGCACCGTGGTGGTGTACGCCAATACCTCGGCGGCCGTGAAGGCGCGCGCCGACTGGGTGGTGACCTCCTCGATCGCCGTCGATGTCATCGAGCACCTGCATGCCCGGGGCGAGAAGCTGATCTGGGCGCCGGACAAGCATCTGGGCGCCTACGTGCAGAAGCAGACCGGTGCCGACATGCTGCTGTGGGACGGCGCCTGTATCGTCCACGACGAGTTCCGCGCCCAGGGCATCAGTGACCTGCTCAAGGTCTACCCGGACGCCGCGGTGCTGGTGCACCCGGAATCACCGCAGTCGGTGGTCGAGCTGGCCGATGTGGTCGGTTCCACCTCGCAGCTGATCAAGGCCGCCGTCGAGCTCGAGAATCAGCAGCTGATCGTCGCGACCGATCGTGGCATCTTCTTCAAGATGCAGCAGGCCGCGCCACACAAGCAGCTGTACGAGGCGCCGACCGCCGGCAATGGCGCGACCTGCAAGAGCTGTGCGCACTGCCCGTGGATGGCGATGAACGGCCTGGAGAATCTGGCCGCCGTGCTGCGTCGCGATCCATCGGAAGCCAATGCCGAGGAAGTCTTCGTCGATGATGACCTGCGTGAGCGCGCCCTGAAGCCGTTGACGCGGATGCTGGAATTCAATCGCGGCTGAGCGCTGACGCTGATCGCCACCGATTGCTGCCTGCATGAACCAGAACCGCCGCTCCCGATTCCCCGGGGCGGCGGTTTTTGTTTGCCTGGTGCTGCGAGAGGGAGCGTGCCTCAGAACTCCTCAATGGCGTTGCGATAGCGCTTGAAGTCTTCCCGGCGTGAACTGATACGGTTGGCCATGCTGAAGTCGCCGTTCTTGCGCGCGGCCTCGTCGGCCAGCTTGAGCTGAGCGAAGGCCTTGTCCATGCGGCCCTCCAGCTGGTCGAATTCGGCGCGATACAGGAAGGCCTCGGCGGTGTGGCCGCTGCGCCCACTGGCTTCGGAGGCCAGGCTCCAGACCTTGGGGTCATCGGGATGATCGCGGCGCATGTCCTCCAGCTGCTGGCGCGCGGCGGCGGGGTCCTGTTGCAGCGCGACTTCCGCCATGGCCAGTCGGGTCGGCAGGTAGTCGGGTTGCAGGCGCAGCAGGCGTCTGGCGCGCCGTGTCGCTTCCTCATAACGCCGGGCATCCCGCGCGACCTCGACCGCACTGGCGCTGATCAGGGTCAGGTCAGGATGCTTGTCATGCAGGCGGTCCAGCGCGGCCAGTGCCTTGTCGACCTGGTTGTGCTCCGCCGCGGCCAGCGCCTGATAGTAGGCAATCGCGTCGGGGTCGGGGTTGTCTTCGCGCAGTGTCGTCAGTCCCTGCTCGGGCTGGCGCAGGTTGAGCGCCAGCAGGGCGCGGGCGCGGATCATCGCGTAGGCGAGCTGCGCGAGCGGGTCGGGAGTCACCTTCTGCATGGCGTCGGCACGCGCCTGGGTGTCGCCGATACGCGCCTCGGTCACCGGGTGCGTGAGCAGAAATTCCGGTGCATTGCCGCCCTGCAGGCTGGCCATGCGTTGCATGGCGCGGAACATGCGCGGCATGGCTTCGGGGTCGAAGCCGGCGCGTGACAGCGCATCGATGCCGACGCGGTCGGCCTCCTGCTCGAAGCGGCGCGAATAGGCCAGCTGATCGGAAATGGCAGCGGCCTGGGTGCCGGCCATGGTCGCGATGCCCGCTGAACCGCCTCCGCCCGCCGCGATCACCATGCCGGCGAGGAAGCCGGCCAGCGTCGGCAGGCGTGTCTCGGCCTGGCGCTCCATGTTGCGCGCGAAGTGATGCTGGGAGAGGTGGCCCAGTTCGTGGGCGAGTACCGAGGCGAAGGCGTCGCGGTCCGGCGCGAAGGCGAACAGCCCCGTATTGACGCCGACCACGCCGCCGGGCACGGCGAAGGCGTTCAGCTGGCTGCTGGCGACCAGCGTGATGATGAAATTGCGCTCATCCAGCTCGCTCCACGGCGCCAGTTGACGCACGATGCTACCGATCCAGTCCAGAGTGATGGGATCATCCCATTCACGCACATGGGCGCGGAACTGACGCAGCCAGGCGCGACCGATACGATATTCATCGTTGCTGGAGATGCCGCCACTCGCACTCCCCAGGTCCGGCAGTCCATAGTCGTTGTGGGATGCGGCCGGCGCACTGGCGACCGGCGCGCCCATCAGCAACAGGCCGAGCAGGGCGCTCGACAGGGTGGCAAGCCCGCGGCGTCCGATGCGGACGCGTCCGCTCAAGGGGGGCAGCAACGACATGCAGGCAATCCTCTTCGATATGGCGCAAGGTGCGGTCGGCTCGCAGGATTGCCGGGCGCCGCACTGGCGTTGACGGCCCTGCGCGAGTCCGGGCAAGACGCAGCCGCGCAGGGCGGAAAGTTGCTTTGTCAGGCAAGGTGCCCTTAAATCGGGGCGTTTTCAAGCTGCACCCTCCATGGCGTGCGGCAGAACATCATAACGAGAACGGAAGGGCAGATGGCATTCGAACGACCTGGCGCTGAGACTGCGAATCCGATGGCTGACTCCACGGCCGATACCCACCTGCAGACGCTGGATGCGCGCGGCCTGCACTGTCCGTTGCCGCTGCTGCGCACCAAGCTCAAACTGGCTGGCATGAGTGCCGGCGAGCAACTCGAGGTCCTCGCCAGCGACGCAGGCGCCTGGGGCGACATCCCTGCCTATCTGGCGCTGAGCGATCACGCGCTGGTCTCGCGTGAAGAGACGCCAGAGGGCGATTATCGCTTCGTGATCAAGGCGCTGTGCGAGGAAGATCCGTCATGACCATGAAGACGTTGTTGCGTGGCTGGATCGAGCGCTATTTCTCCGACGAAGAAGCGGTGGTGCTGTTTCTGGTGCTGGTGCTGGTGTTCGCCGCCGTCATTCTGCTCGGCAGCATGCTGGCGCCATTCTTCACCGCCCTGATCGTCGCCTTCCTGCTGCAGAGCGGCGTGAGCTGGATGGAGCGTCGCGGCCTGCCGCGCCTGGCGGCGGTCAGCCTGATGACGCTGGTGTTCATGGGCATCATGCTGGCCAGTGCGCTGATCCTGCTGCCGCTGGTCTGGCATCAGCTGGCCAATCTGATCCAGGAGATTCCCGGCATGTTCGCCTCCGGGCAGCGCTGGCTGGGCGAGTTGCAGGAGCGCTTCCCCGGCCTGATCACGCCGGAGCAGGTCCAGCAGTGGGTCGGCGCCGCCGGACGTGAGCTGACCCAGTTCGGGCAGCGCGCGGTATCGCTGTCGCTGGCGTCGCTGGGCAACCTGATGGGCGTGGTGATCTACCTGGTGCTGGTACCGATCCTGGTGTTCTTCATGCTCAAGGACCGCGAGCGGCTGGTGGACTTCACGCTGGCGCTGCTGCCGCGCAAGCGCCTGCTGATGAGCCGGGTCTGGAACGAGATGGATGACCAGATCGCCAACTTCGTGCGCGGCAAGGTGATCGAGATCGTCATCGTCGGCGGCGTCAGCTACGTCACCTTCGTCGCCTTCGGGCTGCCGTATTCGGCGCTGCTGGCGATCGTGGTCGGCTTCTCGGTGCTGATTCCCTACATCGGCGCGGCAGGGGCGACCTTGCCGGTCGCCGCCGTCGCCGGTTTCCATTACGGGCTGGGCGACACCTTCATGTACGTGATGATCGCCTACGGCATCATCCAGGCGCTGGATGGCAACGTGCTGGTGCCGCTGCTGTTCTCGGAGGCGGTCAATCTGCATCCGGTGGCGATCATCCTCGCGGTGCTGTTCTTCGGCGGCATCTGGGGCTTCTGGGGCGTGTTCTTCGCCATCCCGCTGGCGACCCTGATGAAGTCGCTGCTCTATGCCTGGCCGCGCCGGGCGCGCGCCGAGGAGAATCGGGTCGCGGACAAGAGCGCCTGATCGAAAAAGCCCCGCCAATCGGCGGGGCTTTTTCATGGCTGAGGCGGCTGGCGCACAGGCGCACTCTGCTCAGCTGTTTCTCCACGAGCTGCTGTCACGCGGGCTGCTGCCACTCGAGCTGCTGCCACTCGAGCTGCTGCCATTCGAGACTAGCGGTCAGCGTTGAGCTCGCGGGCGGCTTCCAGCACTTCCTCGACATGGCCCTTGA
>NZ_CFDJES010000092.1:0-10530 GCF_983723665.1 Cobetia sp.
AATCGTCCCCGCGCCGTCATCCTGATGTGCCTGTCGGCGATCTCGTTCGCGCTGATGGGGGCGATGGTCAAGCTGAGCGGCGACCTGCCGCTGTTCGAGAAGGTCTTCGTGCGCAACCTGGTCAGTCTCGGCGTGGCGGTGGTGATGGTGCGCATGGCGGGCGCGCGCCTGCTGGGCCACTGGCATCACCAGCCGATGCTGATGGCGCGGTCACTGATCGGCCTCGGCGGCGTGATGAGCTTCTTCTACGCCATCGATCATCTGCTGCTGGCAGATGCGACTATTCTGAATAAGCTATCGCCGTTCTTCGTCAGCCTGTTCGCCGGTCTCTTCCTGGCCGAGCGCCTTGGTGGCTGGCGGCTGGTCGGCATGCTGGTCGCCTTCTCTGGCGCGGCGCTGGTCATCAAGCCGCAACTGGCATTTGCCGAGGGCGGGGTGGAGGCATTGTTGCCCGCCATGGTCGGGCTGGGTTCGGCAATGCTGGCGGGGGCGGCCTATACGCTCATCCGTGCGATGAAAGGGCGCGAGGCCTCGGCGACCATCGTGCTGCATTTCTCGCTGGTCTCCAGTGTGGTGACATTGGTGCCGATGTTGATGAATCCGGTGATGCCGAGCGGCCCTCAGGCGCTGGCCTTGCTGGGCATCGGCATCTTTGCGGCCGGCGGTCAGATTCTGATGACCACCGCCTATCGCCTCGCACCGGCGGGGGAAGTGTCGATCTATTCCTATCTGACCATCGTGTTTTCGGCACTGGCGGGCTGGGCCATCTGGGGGGAGGTGCCGGATATCGCCAGTCTGATCGGCTTCGTGCTGATTGCCGGTGTCGCATTGATCGGCTGGCATGCCAGTCGCGTTGCGGGTAGGGTTGTCTGACTCACCATCCCCAGGATGCTGTCAGAATCAGCGCACGGATTGTTCGCTCGCCGGGCATCAATCCGTGCGATACTCGTGTTCCCCGAGCGAAACATCAGTACATCTTCCGATGGTGGGCTGCTTTGTTAAACGCACGTTTTATGGGGTAACATGCCAGAAAATAACGGCGATTGTTGACCGGCCAGGAAGGTCGGTGATGATCACCATCGGGGTTTTGGAGGAGACTCAATGGCCTTTGCCCAGAAGTTCATCGTTGCAGACGATCACCCGCTCTTTCGTGCCGCACTGACCCAGGCGCTTAGACAAGTCGCCTCTCAGGCGGAGATCGTCGAGGCTGACAGCATGGAAGCGACCAACGAAGTCGTTGCCCGCCATCCCGATGCCGACCTGATCCTGTTGGACCTGCACATGCCGGGAGCCCACGGCTTCTCCGGTCTGATCCAGTTGCGTGGCCAGACACCGGACATCCCGGTGGCGGTCGTGTCCGGTAGCGAGGAGCCCTACGTGGTGCGCCGCGCCATCGATTATGGGGCCTCCGGCTTCATTCCCAAGTCCGCCAGCCTCGACGTCATCGCCGAAGCCATCGGCGAGATCCTCGAAGGTGAGGTCTGGCTGCCGACGGACATCGCCGAGGCCATGGGCGAGTCTTCCGAAGATGAATCGCGCTTCGCCGAGGCGATCGCGTCACTGACGCCGCAGCAGTTCCGCGTGCTCAACATGCTGACGGAAGGTCTGCTCAACAAGCAGATCGCCTATGAGCTGAATGTGTCCGAGGCCACCATCAAGGCCCACGTGACCGCCATTCTGCGCAAGCTGGGCGTGCATTCGCGCACCCAGGCCGTCATCGCGGCCCAGCGTCTGGAAGTCGAGCCGCCGAAAGTCCGCTCCTGATCCTGCGTCAGCGCTTGAGCTGAGGCTCTCCTCGAGAGTCTTGCCTTCAAGCCACAAAAAGCCCGCCCTGTCGCTGACAGGGCGGGCTTTTTGCGTCATGGATAAAAGAGTTAAGGACGAAAGAGCGACAGGCCAGCCCGCCTGATCAGGGGGCTGGGTCATCCGTCGCGGCGTCGGGGGCATCACTCGCGCCACTGGTGTGCTTCTCGGCGCGGTTGGCCTGCAGGGTGCGCGTCAGCAGCGCACGCAGCGCGGCGGGCCGCACCGGCTTGAGCAGCAGGTGATAGCCCGCACGGCGCACTTCCTCGGCGACCTCATCGGTGCGGTCAGCGGTGATCACGATGCCCGGCACCGAGCCCGCCAGACGTTCATCCAGCGCATCCAGCGCCATCAGGCCAGTCACCTCGTTGTCGAGGTGGTAGTCGGCGAGGATGGCATCCGGATCACCATCCAGGTTGCGGATCACCGACTTGGCGCCGCCGATCGAGGTCGCCGTGAATACCTCGCAACCCCAGCCGGACAGCATCGCCTTCATGCCCTCGAGAATCAGGCTCTCGTTGTCGATGCACAGGACGCGAGTGCCGGTCAGCTTGTTGCCGGCGCGCTTGCGAGCCGGCACGGCATCCGGCAGCTCGGCCGCCGGCAGCTCCTTGCTGATCGGCACGCTGACGGCGAAGACGGTGCCGATGCCGACCCAGCTGCGCACCGTGATCGGGTGGTCGAGCACCCGGCTCATGCGTTCGGCGATCGACAGCCCCAGGCCGAGCCCCTTCTCGCTTTCCTTGTGACGCTCGGTCTGATCGAGGCGCCGGAATTCCTGGAAGATCTCGGTCAGCTTCGACTCGGGAATGCCGGGGCCGGTGTCCCAGACCTCGATGCGAATGCGATCGCCCAGACGGCGGCAGCCCAGCAGCACATGGCCCTGGCGGGTATAGCGCACCGCGTTGGAGAGGAAGTTCTGCACGATGCGTCTGAGCATCTGGCCGTCGGAATCCACCGCCAGCTGCGTCATCACCACTTTCAGGTCCAGTCCGCGGTCTTCCGCCATCACCTCGAACTCGGCCTTGAGCGGCTTGAGGATGTCGGAGAGGCGGAACACGCTGCGGCGTGGCGCCAGTGCCCCGGCATCCAGCTTGGAGATGTCGAGCAGGGTGCTGAGCAGTTCCTCGGCGGCCTGCAGCGAGTTGTCGATGTGATTGGTGGTGGTCTTCATCTCGCCTTCGACCTGCTGGGCGAGGGCAGAGGTGAACAGGCGCGCCGCATTCAGTGGCTGCAGCAGGTCGTGACTGGCCGCGGCCAGGAAGCGTGTCTTGGAGGCGTTGGCATCCTCGGCCAGCTGCTTGGCCTGACGCAGTGCCTGCTCGGCCTCGGCGCGCACGCGGTTCTCGGTGCGCAGGGCCTCGTTGACCTGTGACAGCTCCTGGGTACGCACGCGCACGCGCTCCTCCAGGTTCTCGTTGGTCTCCTTGAGGGCGATCTCCGCCAGGCGTCGCTCGGTGATGTCCTGATAGAGCGCGAAGAAGCCGAGGATGTTGCCCTTGGTGCTGAAGTGCGGCGTATAGGTGACCAGCATGTAGCGCACACCGCCTTCCGGGGCTTCCAGCGAGATCTCGAAGGAGACCCGCTCACCGGACAGCGCGCGCGTCATCCACGGCGCGCGTTGGCGATAGATGTCTTCTGGCATCGCCTCTTCGGCGGGCTCGCCGATCACGGCGGTACGGTCGATGCCCATCACCGCTTCATAGGCACGGTTGGTGAAGAGGTAGCGACACTCCTTGTCGAAGTAGGCGATCAGCGCCGGCACGTTGTCGGTGTAGATGCGGATGTTGTTTTCCGAGCGGATCAACGCCTCTTCGGTGCGCTTCTGCTGGGTGATGTCCTGATAGGTGTAGACGAAGCCGCCACCGGGCATCGGGTTGCCCTGGATCTCCATCACGCTGTCATCCTGGCGATAGCGCACGTAGCGGTGCGGCTCGCCGTTGCGGATGGCATCCAGCAGCTGGTCGACGTGTTCTTCGGGGTCGCCCGGGCCGTATTCGCCGTTGTGGGCGTTGTAGCGGAAGATGCGATCGATCGGCGCACCGACCCGGATCAGGTTGTCAGGGAAGCGGAACATGTCCAGGTAGCGCTGGTTCCACACCACCAGGCGCATGTGCTGGTCGACCACGCTGATGCCCTGGTGGATGTTCTCGATGGTCGCCTGCAGCAGGGCGCGATTGAATTCGAGCACCTGCGAGGCTTCATCGACGATGGAGATGACATCCGAGATGCCGATGCCGCGACCCTGCAGCGCCGAGTTGACGACGATGCGTGCCGAGGAGGCGCCGAGTACCGAGGCCAGGAAGCGTTCGGTGAACTGGATCAGGTCGATGGAGGCGCGTGCATGCAGCTCCAGCGGCTGGCCACTGCGGCGCGCGTAGTCCTCGAAGGCGCGCTCGACCTGCTCGTGGCTCAGGAAGCGTTCGCACAGGACGCGCAGGTCCGAGACGGAGGTGGAGCCGGTCCAGGGGCGCGAGACGCTGGTCTGGCGGGTCTCGACACTGTCGACGAACAGCGAGGCCTGGATGCGCTCGACCACGCGCTGCGGCGTCATCTGCGAGACGAAGATGTAGCAGAACAGGTTCAGGCCGAGCGACAGCATCACGCCGTGGGTCAGCGGGTCATTGAAGCGGAAGCCGAACAGGCCATGCGGCGACAGCCAGTCGATGCCCAGCGGCCCTTGGTTGACGATCTCGGCCGGCATCAGACCCGCCTGTGCCAGTGCCGGCACGAGCAGGGTCCAGGCCCAGACCGCGAAGCCGACATTCAGGCCGACGATGACGCCGAGGCGGTTGCCACGCTTCCAGTAGAGGCCACCCATCAGCGAGGGCGCGAACTGGGCGACGGCGGCAAACGACAGCAAGCCGATGGCCGAGAGGGTGCTGTATTCGGCGATCAGCAGATAGAAGCCGTAGGCCAGCGCCAGGATCATCACGATGGTCAGACGGCGCGCCAGCAACACGATATGGCTGTAGTCGCGTGCCTCGGTATCGAACCAGCGCAGGCGGAACAACAGCGGAATCACGATCTCGTTGGAGATCATGATCGAGACCGCGACGGCGGCGACGATCACCATGCCGGTGGCGGCGGAGAAGCCGCCGATGAAGGTCAGCAGGGTCAGCCAGGTCTGGTCCGCTGCCATCGGCAGCGCCAGCACGAAGCTGTCCGGTGACACCGAACCATCGGGGAACATGGTCAGGCCGGCGGCGGCGATCGGCAGCACGAAGAAGGAGATGGCGACCAGGTAGATCGGGAACATCCAGCGCGCACGCCGGGCGTCATCGTGGTGGGTGTTCTCGACCACCGCGACGTGGAACTGACGCGGCAGGCAGAAGATCGCCAGCATCGCCAGCAGCGTCTGGGCCCAGAAGCCGGTGCCGAAGGTCTGGGTCTCCAGCTGCTGTTGCAGCTCCAGATAGGTATCGGCCTTGGTGAACAGGTCGCCCAGGCCATTGAACATGCCCCAGGTGACATAGACGCCCAGGGTCAGGAAGGCGACCAGCTTGACCAGCGATTCGAAGGCGATCGCCTGCAACAGGCCGACATGGTGCTCGGTGGCGTCGGTGTGGCGGGTGCCGAACAGGATGGCGAACAGCGCCATGATCGCCGCGACATAGAAGGCGGTATCGCCCAGCCAGGCGGTCCGCGTGACATCGCTGGTGTCGGTGAGTACCTGATAGGCACTCGAGACGGCCTTCAGCTGCAGGGCGATGTAGGGCAGGGTGCCGACCAGGGCCACCAGCGAGGCGAACACCGCCAGCGACTGCGTCTTGCCGTAGCGCGAGGCGATGAAGTCGGCGATCGAGGTGATGTTCTGGCGCTTGGCGACCCGAATCATCTTGAGCAGGATCGGCCAGAACAGCAGACAGGCCAGAATCGGCCCGATGAAGATGCTCAGATAACTCCAGCCGCTGGTCGCGGCCTGCCCGACGCTGCCGTAGAAGGTCCAGCTGGTGCAGTAGACCGCAAGCCCCAGACTGTAGACCGCTGGGCGCCGATTCGGCGACCCGTGTTTCTTGGCGTTGCGATCCCCCCGCCATGCAATCGTGAACAGCACCGCGATATATGCGAGTGCCACTGCGATCAGCCACCAACCCTGGAACATGTCGCTCTCCTCTCTGGAAGCGCCATTCTACGCAGCCCCGCCACGAGTCCCAAGCACTGTGCATGACAGACTCAGCGTCTTGAGCGTCGTGGGGAAGAGGCTGTGTCATCCATTACCATGCAGATGCCTCGCTGGCTGCGCTCAAGAAGCGGTAAATGGCGTCTGCACAACGGGCCTATTTGCCGGCATCGGCCAATGTCATGCGCGCAATACGCCGAAGCTTTCGCCGATCATTCTTCGCCCATTTGGCCAATAGACCAAGGGATTGCATCTTTAGGATATGAATCAACTTGTTGATTTCAAATGAATTGCATCGTTCTCAACTTTGCTCCATCAGGGGTGGCTGACATTCTCGACTAAAGTCAGCCTGCAGCGTTGCAGGGCCTTGTCTACTGTCAGATTCGAGTTGCCAAGTTTCCTGTCATGCCTTGAAAGGCGCAGGAAATACCCATCAACCGCCGAGAAAGGATCATCCGCTGACGGGTGGTCATCGATCTCCGGATCGCCAATCACTCCACTTCGCCAATCACAATAACAATGCGAGAACACCATCATGAAGGAAGCGAATGCCAAGGCGTATTGGTCCGCCAATATCAAACTGATCATGGGCTATCTCGTGGTCTGGTTCGTGGTGTCCTATGGATGCGGGATATTGCTGGTGGACGTGCTGAACAACATCCAGTTCTTCGGTTTCAAGCTGGGCTTCTGGTTTGCGCAACAGGGGGCGATCTACTTCTTCCTCGCGCTGATCATTCTGTATGCCCGTTCGATGAACAAGCTCGATGAGCGCTTCGATGTTCACGAGCAATGAGTCAGTGACACGCCGGGCACAGGCCGCTCGTCGTGACGCGCCGTTGTGTGAATAAGAACAATATGATCGACATCGCCAAGGACACTGCCAATGGATGTTCAACTGCTGACCTATCTGTTCGTGGGCGCGTCATTTGCGCTCTATATCGGGATCGCGGTGTGGTCGCGCGCCGGTTCCACCAAGGAATTCTATGTCGCCGGGGGTGGCGTTCACCCCATCGCCAACGGGGCAGCGACCGCCGCTGACTGGATGTCGGCGGCCTCGTTCATCTCGATGGCGGGCATCATCGCCTATGTCGGCTATGACGCCTCCGTCTACCTGATGGGCTGGACCGGCGGCTACGTCCTGCTGGCCATGCTGCTGGCGCCGTATCTGCGCAAGTTCGGCAAGTTCACGGTGCCGGACTTCGTCGGTGACCGTTACTACTCCAGCGTCGCGCGCACCGTGGCGGTGGTCTGCGTCATCTTCATTTCCTTCACCTATGTCGCCGGTCAGATGCGCGGTACCGGCATCGTCTTCGCGCGCTTTCTCGAGGTGGACGTGAACGTCGGCGTGGTGATCGGCATGGCGATCGTCTTCTTCTATGCGGTACTCGGCGGCATGAAGGGCATCACCTATACCCAGGTGGCCCAGTACTGCGTGCTGATCTTCGCCTTCCTGGTGCCGGCGGTGTTCCTGTCGATCATGATGACGGGCCACGTGCTGCCGCAGACCGGTTTCGGCGGCACCCTGGTCGATGCCCAGGGCAATGACACCGGCGTCTATCTGCTGCACAAGCTCGATCAGGTGGTGACCGATCTCGGCTTCCGCGAGTACACCGAGGGTTCCAAGTCCACCATCGATGTCTTCTTCATCACCGCCGCGCTGATGTGCGGTACCGCGGGTCTGCCCCACGTCATCGTGCGCTTCTTCACGGTGCCGACGGTCAAGGATGCGCGTATCTCCGCCGGTTGGGCGCTGTTCTTCATCGCACTGCTCTACACCACTGCGCCGGCCGTGGGTGCCTTCGCGCGGGTGAATCTGGTCGAGACCGTCAACGAGACGGCCTATGAGGAGCTGCCGGGCTGGTTCTACAACTGGGAGAACACCGGGCTGATCGGCTGGGTCGACAAGAATGGCGACGGCATCATCCAGATGCGTGGCGGTGATCCCTTCGCGGGCAAGCCGAGCTACGAAGGCAGCGCCGACAGCCAGGCGGCCCGCGGTGAGTACGGTCAGCGTCTGGTGAGCAACACGCCCACCGACAACGAGAGCGAGGTCTACATCGACCGCGACATCATCGTGCTGGCCAACCCGGAGATCGGCAACCTGCCGGCATGGGTCATCGCACTGGTGGCGGCAGGTGGGGTGGCGGCAGCACTCTCGACGGCGGCCGGTCTGTTGCTGGTCATCTCGTCGGCCATCTCGCATGACCTGCTCAAGAAGACCTTCAAGCCTGATATCAGCGAGAAGCAGGAGCTGATGGCGGCACGCATGGCGGCGGCCGTGGCCATCGTGATCGCCGGTTACTTCGGTATCAATCCGCCAGGCTTCGTGGCGCAGGTGGTGGCCTTTGCCTTCGGGCTTGCGGCATCGAGCTTCTTCCCGGTCATCCTGCTGGGGATCTTCTCCAAGCGCATGAACAAGGAAGGTGCCATCGCGGGCATGCTGGTCGGCCTGGTCTTCACCTTCAGCTACATCGTCTACTTCAAGTTCATCTCGCCGGAACTCAACAGCGCCGAGAACTGGTTGCTGGGTGTGTCGCCGGAGGGGATCGGCTCGCTGGGCATGGTGCTCAACTTCGTCGTCGCGGTCATCGTCTGCAAGATGACCCCGCCGCCGCCCGAGCACATCCAGCATATCGTCGAGGACATTCGTGTTCCGCGCGGGGCCGGAACAGCAGTGGATCACTGATTCAGGCAGCAGGGCCTGTTCGCGCAGCACGCAGCATCGGCGCGAACAGGCCCCCGTTTCCCGAAGCCCCGTCTTGCACCTGCAGGCGGGGCCTCGTGGTTTGAGGGCTCGTGCATCGATCAGCGCTGCACGCGCATAGGGGAGTCGCTGTCATGCAAGCGTCACTGGTGGATATCGCGTTCGAGGAGCCGCCGTTCAGTCTGCTGGATGAGCGTCTTCGGCAACGGCTGGCCGAAGGGGTGGACCTTCACTATTTCGAGGCGCTGGCGCAGCCGCTGGTGCCGGGGGCCGTCGGTGAGGCGGTCTACATCATTCACAAGGGCGAGGTGGCGGAACTGGCCGCCGATTCGGCACTGCCGGACGCCGCCACGCTCGACAAGGCGCAGCGCGAGGGGCTGGATGCCTGGGTCAGTCTGCGCATCGGTCATTACACCGCGGGGGACCTGTTCGGGGCGCTGACGCTGCTCAATGGCCATTGCCGCACCCGTTTCGTCTGCGAGCAGGAGACGCTGTGCTATCAGCTGCCCGCACAGCTGTTCTTCTCGCTGTGCGATGAGTGTCCTGCCTTCGGTGAGTACTTCCAGCACAGCCTGAGCGACAAGGCGCGGCTGTTGGCGGCGCAGCGTGACACCCGTCAGGGCGCGAGTCGCGACCAGGCGGGCTTCATGCTGGCGCGGGTGATGGACTGCATGCGTCCGCCGCTCAAGCTGGCGGCCAGCGCCAGTATCGAGCAGGGCGTCAAGGCCATGCAGACGGCAGGGGCGGACAGCCTGATCATCACTGTCGAGGGGCGTCAGGGCGTGGTGACGCGCACGGACCTGCTCAATGCGCTGGTGATCCAGGGCTTGGCTGCCAACCATCCGCTCGCCTCGCTGGGCAGCTTTGCGCTGGTGGCGGTCACGGCGGAGGAGTATCTGTTCCAGGCGCTGGTGCAGATGACCCGCCACCGGGTCGCGCGGGTCGTGGTCAAGGAGCGCCTGACGCCTGACGCGGCGGTCGTCGGGGTCATCGAGCTGACCGACGTGTTGGGGTTCTTCTCCAATCGCAGTCAGCTGGTGAGTCTCGAGATCGAACGCGCCTCTGACATGGTGGCGCTTGAGCAGGCCAGTGCGCGTCTGCCGGAAATGGTCAGGGCGCTGGCGATGCAGGGAGTCCACATGCGCCATGCGATGGCGCTGTTGAGTGCGCTCAACGGACGCCTGATCGAGCGCACCTTCGCCATGCTGGTGGCGGAGGAGCACCGGGCCTCGAGTTGCCTGATGCTGATGGGCAGCGAAGGGCGCGGCGAACAGATCCTCAAGACCGATCAGGACAATGGGCTGATCATCGCCGATGGCCACCAGTGGCCCGAAAACGAGGACACCCTGCAGCGCTTCAGTGACGCCCTGGCGGGTCTCGGCTATCCACCATGCCCGGGCAACATCATGGTCTCCAATCCGGAGTGGGTCGCCACCGAGTCGCGCTGGCGCGGCAAGATCGCACGCTGGTGCGCCGGACGCGATGGCGAGGCGCTGATGAATCTGGCCATCGTCTTCGATGCGCGCGCCAGCGGCGGCAATGAAGCGCTGGTCGACAGCTTGCGCGGCCACCTGGTGCGTCACGCCACGCGCGATGAGCTGCTGCTGTCGCACTTCGCGCGCCCGGCGCTGCATTTCTCGACCCCGCTGACGCTGTTCGGCTCCTTGCGCTCGCCGCGACACGGCATCGATATCAAGAAGGGCGGCATCTTCCCCATCGTGCATGGCGTTCGCACCATGGCGCTGGAACGCGGAGTGATGGCCACCGGCACCTTCGCGCGGCTTGAGGCGCTGGTCAGTGATGGGCGTATCGAGGCCAGCGACAGCGCTGACCTTGCCGAGGCGTTGTCCCTGTTTGCCGAGTTGCGTCTGCGCCAGCAGCTGCGCCATCTGGAAGAGGA
>NZ_CFDJES010000092.1:10630-12109 GCF_983723665.1 Cobetia sp.
TGAGTCGGGTCAAGGACTTCAAGCAGCGGCTGTCACATCGTTATCACCTGGAATACTGAACCGGCCTCAAGGTCGAGGGGAGGTGGCATGTTCGAACAACTGAGACGCGCCAGTGATCGTCGTCGTCATGCGCAGGGCGAGTTCGCCGAGCTCTTTCGTCCCTGGCATGCCGCCGAGCGAGGCGGGGAGCGAGTGGCGCTGGACTGCGAGACCACCAGTCTCGATGTCGGCCACGCCGAGCTGGTCTCGCTGGCGGCGGTGCGTTTCGATGCGCGCCATATCCATACCTCCAGCGCGCTGTCGCTCTATCTGCAATGCCCGCAAGGGCTGCAGGGCGACTCGATCCGCATCCATCGTCTGCGCGGTATCGATCTGCATGGCGGAGAAGCGCTGGGGGATGCGCTGCGACAGCTGCTGGAGTTCATCGGCAATCGTCCGCTGGTGGGCTGGTGCATCGACTTCGATGTCGCGGTGATCAACCGTCACCTGCGGCCACGCTTCGGCTTTGATCTGCCCAACCAGCGTCACGATCTGGCGCGCGATTACGCCCGGCGCTGCAAGCATGAGCAGCCGGACGCCGCCCCGGACCTGCGCTTCGAGGCGATGGCTGATGCCCTGGGCGTGCCGGTGATCGGTCGCCACAGCGCGCTGGGGGACGCCGTGACCAGTGCGCTGATGGCGCAGCGCCTGATGCAGGCACCGCTGTCGCCCTCGCTGGCCAGTCAGGCCTGAGCGAGGCTTATGTCAGGAGCTTATGGCAGGGGCTTGTGTCAGGGGCCTGGGCAGGCGCTGAGTAGGTGCTGGATGCGTGTCAGGCCCAGTATCAGACGCCTCATCAGCCGACATCATCCTCAAGGCTATTATTCCAAGGTCTGTTGCCGGAATGTCCAATGGCCGGGCTCACTGCCTTTGTCCACACTGGCACCCATACGACACGCCCACTGCGGCGAGAGGTCGACTCTGATTACACGCCAGTGCACTACCGGCCAGCAGGACGGCCAAGCCATGCAGGATGCAAGACCGAGCAGCTTTGATAACCATAATGAAGCGGCGACAGCGAGCAAAGGCCATGCGTGACAAGGACCTGCTGTCAGCCAGCCTCTGTCAGGCCTGAGGACGGCATCATTCTCTTCAGGATCGTCATCACTGCGCCAGGTGATGACTGTCGGGCCCCGGGCATCTGCTCGGGGCCCGGCTTCAGATAAGGCATCCGCCCACGATTGCCTTCCTTATGACTCAGGGGTACTTGCCCACGAGGTGCGACATGCTGATCGCGACCAATACGCTGTTGATTCTTGGCCTGGCCATCGTGCTGTTTGCCTACGGCCTCTATATTCGCCGGACTCAGGACATGCGCGGTGTGCTGATGTTCTGGTCTCGCAAGCTTGCGCTCACTGCGCTTGAATTCAGACTGCAACGCTTCGGTATCCTCGTGATGCTGGGCGGGGTGGTGATCCGCTATCTGGAAGTGCTGCGCCT
>NZ_CFDJES010000093.1:0-12109 GCF_983723665.1 Cobetia sp.
AGCAGGCGCCTCATCCCGAGGCCGGTGAGGCCTTTCTCGACTGGTGGCTGAGTCTGGAAGGCCAGCAGGCGGTGGCCAGCGACAGCCAGCTGGGCGCACTGCACCCCGAGGTGCGTGGCGAGGGCAGCGCTCAGCATATGCGCGAGCAACTGGGCGATGCACTACGTCCGATCGAGATCGGCCCTGGCCTGTTGGCGACACTCGATCGCCTCAAGCAGGCCAGTTTCCTGAGCCGCTGGGTACTGGAATTCGAGGCCCCGTCAGCCACGCAGCCCGAATTGAACCAATGATGCGTGGTGTCAGGGCTGGCTAGCCCCTCCCGTTCTGTAAACGCACTAAACACAGCTCCGAGCCCATCACGCACAAGGCGCCCCGCGGGGCGCCTTGTGCGTGATGCCATGCGGCATTCAATGACATGAGCAGTGGATTCAGCGTCAGCGACCACCGGCATCTCCGCCGCCATCACCGCCATCGGCGTCCGGTGCGGCCTCGCGCAGCCCGGCGTCCTCACGGCCTGCCAGACCCTCGGCGGGCTTGCGACGCGCGATCAGCGCACCACCTTCCCGGTGCTCGCTGCTCTGATACTCCGTGCTTTCCGTCTCGCTGCTTTCCGGTGAGCCGCTGGCGGGGCGCAACGGCTCCGCCGAGGCGCTGCGCTGCTCGACGAGGCGCTCGGTGCCATCGTCGCGATGCAGCCAGACATCCATCTGCTGGAAGGCGACCTTGAGGCCATGCTCACGGAAACGTGCGTCCACCCAGCGGTTGATCTCATCGGTGGCGTAGAGGCGATCGGTCAGGTCATTGACGTAGATGCGCAGCTCGAAACCGAAGTTGTCCTGGTTGTAGGTCAGGCAGAACACCAGCGGCTCCGGGTCCTTGAGCACCCGCCTGTTTTCCTGGGCGGCCTGCATCAGCAGACGATGCGCCAGATCCAGATCACTGCCATGGGCGACACCGAAATTGAGCACCACCCGCGTGACGTTGTCCGACAGCGACCAGTTGATCAGCTGGTCGGTGACGAATACCTTGTTGGGAATGATGATCTCCTTGCGATCGAAATCCGTCACCGTGGTGGCGCGGATCCGGATGCGATTGACCGTGCCATGCAGGTTGCCGATGGTGATGGTGTCGCCGATGCGCACCGGCCGCTCGAACAGGATGATCAGGCCCGAGATGAAGTTGGCGAAGATCTCCTGCAGACCGAAGCCCAGCCCGACACTCAACGCCGCCACCAGCCACTGCAGCTTGTCCCAGCTGACGCCCATGCTGCCCAATGTCATCACGAAGCCGGTGGCCATGATCACGTAGGACAGCAGCGAGGTGATCGCGTAGCTGGAGCCCTGCTTGAGCTCGAGCCGCGACAGGATCGAGACCTCCAGCAGGCCCGGCAGGTTGCGCGCCATCATCACCGCCACGGCGAGGGTGATCATGCCCGCGATCAAGTCCGCCAGCGAGATGGGCGTCGCCGAATCGCCCTCGACGGAAGCGGCGATTTCCCACACCACCACGCTGTCGAGATAGCTGAGCACATTGAGCAGATCGGCCCACACCACATAGAAGATCGACAGGAAGCTGATGACCAGGATCAGCTTCGAGAGACGCAGTGACTGGGAGTTGACCTGCTCCATGTCCAGCGGCGGCTCTTCCACCACCTCGACACCGCCTTCGGCGCCCTCCTGCACCTGGGCACGGCGACGCGCCACGGCGCGACGATAGGCCAGACGCCGCGCGGCGACTGCCAGCCCGCGCACCACGGTGGCTTCCACCAGAATCCAGGCCCCGAACAGGAAGATGGTGGTGATGAAGCGGCCACACAGGCGCAGCGCGGTGTACTCGTAGCCGAGACAGATCAGCACGCCCAGCGCCACCGGCACCAGCGCCATCGCAAGGCCCAGAATCAGTCGGAACAGCTTGAGGCCGAAGAAGGGGACGTGGGCCAGAATCAGTCGCGACAGACAGAAGCTCATCGCCATCAGGCCCACGAACAGAATGGCCAGCCCCAGCGGACGCTCGAGCAGGTTGAGGTCCGCCTCGCTGATGATGTTGGTGGTCAGCACCACCGGCAGCAGCGCGAAGCCCAGCCACCAGATATGACGGCGCAGCTCCGCCACGTAGTTGGCCGGCCACTGGAAGTGACGCTCGGCGACGCCGTCCTTGACCAGCAGGCGGCGGAAGATGGCGAAGATGCCCCACGCCAGCGACAGCTTCAACAGCGCCTGGCCCAACGCCCACAGCATGATGCCCTCGCCCAGCGACAGCACGCCGCCGATCAGCGCCAGCGCCAGCGCGCCGGGGATGGCCAGCAGGACGTTGAGCAGAATGGCGCGCGGCGTATGCAGCTGGGTGTCCTGCTTCAGGCGCCCTATCTGGGCGTGCAGGTCCGCCAGGCGCGCACGGATGCGCGAACGCTTCCAGGTGATGAAGATCAGCAGCAGCAAGCCCGGCAGCGCCACCCACAGGTCACTGAGCTGAAAGCCCTTGGACAGCCCCGCCACCACGCCACGCCAGACGTTGGGCCTGAGCTCCTCGGCGAGCATTTCCGGGGTACGCGACAGCCAGTCGAGATCCAGCGGCTTGCCATTGGCGACCCAGAACAGCTGCTCCTCGATGGTCTGGCGCAGACGCCCTGACACTTCCAGCAGCTGCTGCTGGTTGAGCTGCAGGTCGATGGCGCGTGCCAGCAGGCTGTCGTATTCCTTGTCGAGCTTGTCGACCAGCTCCTTGCGCGCCTCCAGCTGACCGATCAACGCCTGACGCAGCTCGGCGCTGATCTGGCTGACATCGGCATTGCCGCCGGGGCGTTCCAGCGCCGCGGCCTCGCCCAGCACGTAGGAATTGAGATAGCCCGGAATATCGGCGAGCTGCTCACGCACCTTGTTGAGTTCGAACTGCTTGAGGCGCAGGTCGGCGATCTCTTCCTTCAAGTCCTTGCGCACATCGACCTGCGGCAGGCGACTCTGCTGCTCACGCAGGATACGCGCCAGCAGGACGCTGCCCTTGATGGCCTCGATCTGCTCGCTCATGGTGCGCTCGACCTGGGTGACGCGGTCGAGCTGGGTGCGCACCTCCAGCCCATCGCGAATCACGGCGTTGACGCGATCGGTGATCGCCAGCAGCTGGCTGCTGAGTTCGCGGTTGCGGTTGAGCACCTGCTGGAAGATGGGGTTGTCGGCCAGCGCGGCATTCTCGCCACTGGTGGCATCGGCGATGGTCTGCTCGGACTGGTTGCGGCGCTTGTCGTTGACCAGCGTCTGGACCTGCTCCAGGTCCTGCTCCAGATTGGCGATCTGACGGCTGTAGAGGGTCTTGCGCACCTGGGCCAGCTCACGCAGCAGAGAGCTTGAATTGAGCTCTGAATGGCTCAGCTCGCCACGCGTCTCGGCCAGCGCCAGGCGGGCCTCGATCAGGTCACGCCCGGTGCCGGACAGGTCGGCATCGCCGCTGCCACCCAGCTGGGTCTGCAGGCGCTGCACCTGCTGCTGTGCATCGGCCAGGGTCGAGCGCGAACGCTCCGGCAGGCTCTGGGCATTGATCAGGCGCCGATTGGTGTCGGCCAGCTTGTCCTGCAGGTTCTGCAGCGAGTCGAGAATCGAGGTCATGCGCTTGTCCAGCGCCTCGACCGACTCGCCTTCCAGCGAGGCGATGCTGGGCGGGGTGTAGTCCTGAGGCAGGCGCGCCAGCTCGGCCTGCGCCTTCGCCAACTCCGCCGGCGCCTCCTTGACCTCACTCTTGAGGGAATTCAGGCTGCTGGTGGCCTCGGCGAGGTCGTCGAGCACCGTCAGGGTATCCTTGAGGTCCGCGATGCGCTGACGGGTGTCGGCATCCGGTTTCTCGACGCTCTGCAGGTCTTCAAGCTGAGTCTGGACATCAGCACGCTTCGGGGCGTCCGCACTGGCCGTGGCCGGCACCCAGGCCAGCAGCACCATCAGCAGCAAGGCGCCTGCCAACATCATCAGTCTCAAGGACTTGTTACCTGTCACAGCTGTCTCCTCAATGGTCACCACCGCACTTCTTCATCGGCTCTGCTGCCCCGCCAGGCCGCCGCCAGCCATGCAGGATGACATCGTGACCGGCCGCAAACGCGGGCAAGGGCCGCATTGTCGACTGGCGCTGCATCCCACGCAATCCTTGTCGGCAAACGTCCGCCGGCGGCCGCCCAGCAAAGGATGAAGTGGAGATTGAACTAGAGAGTGAAGCGGAGAATGCAGCAAAGAGTGACGGGGCGAGAAAGCGATGCTTGCAGGCCAGCGTGAGCGACATGCATCGTCGCATCGAGGCGACGCACCTGTCGGAATCTTCGTGCTGGAACCGGACACTGCGCCACCAGTAGAATGGCAGACATGTCATGAACATTGCTCCATAATGCGCTGCTCCCCCGCCGCGGTGTAACCGACAGGATATTTCCATGCCCCTCCGCCTTGCCTCCATCGGATTCCGGTCCGTCCCTGCACGCCTCTCGGGAGTGCTGGCCACAGTACTGCTGGGTGCCGCCGCACCGGCAGCGGCCGACGTGCCCTACACCATGGATGCCGAAGGACGCGTGGTACTGGCCAACGGCAAGCGCTTCGCTCCCGAAGCACTGGGCATGACTGCCGCCCAGGCCCGCGCGGGTGCCATGAGTCAGGCTGACTGGCGCGAGCTGGCGGCCTCTGCACCGGGCACGGCGGACGGCGTCGAGAGTGACCCGCGTACCGAGCAGGTCTTCCTCTCCAACCGCGAAGACGCGGATGACGAGCGCTACTCGGCGGAAGCGGCCGAGACCGAGGGGGCACAAGGCCAGAGCGTCGATGCGCCCCTCGATGAAAGCCTGGCCCAGCAGCGCGCCAAGGAGCGTGTCGTGCTGGAGAACGACGCCGAGAAGAATCCGCTGGCCATCACCGCCTACAAGCGCAATTACCTGCTGCCCTGGGCCTACAACACCAACCCGGATGCCAACGGCTTTGCCGAAGTCACCCAGGAAGGCGAGGTGGACAAGACCGAGGTGAAATACCAGCTCAGCCTCAAGGTCGAGCTGATGGATGACATCTTCGGTGACAATGGCGACGTGTTCTTCGCCTATACCCAGCGCAGCTGGTGGCAGGCCTACAACTCCGATGCCTCGGCGCCGTTCCGCGAGACCAATTACGAGCCGGAAGCCTTCCTGCAGTTCGACAATCGTTATGAGCTGTTCGGCTGGACCAATACCCGCAACCGCATCGGTTTCGCGCATCAGTCCAACGGCCGTTCCGACCCGCTGTCGCGCAGCTGGAACCGTGTCTACGCCGACATGATGTTCCAGAACGGCGACTGGGCCATCGCGGTCACGCCGCACTGGCGCGTGCCGGAGGAGTCCGACGAGGACGACAATCCGGACCTCTACAACTACATCGGCTACGGCGACATCACGGTCGGCTATACCTCCGATCAGCACGAAGTCACCTGGATGGTGCGCGGCAACCCCTCCAAGGGCAACTACGGCAACCAGCTCGACTACTCCTTCCCGCTGTTCGGCAAGGTACGTGGCTACGTGCAGTACTACCACGGCTACGGTGAGAGCCTGATCGACTACGACCACAGCGTGAATCGCTTTGGCCTGGGCTTCTCGATCAATACCTTCTTCGCCGGCTCGCCCGAGACCTGATCAAAGAGTTCTGATCAAAAAGTTCTGATAAAAGAACTCGCATGACCCTCCCGCAACGGGCAGCCCAGGCTGCCCGTCTTGCCATCTGCCCTCCGTATGCACCGCCCTTATGTGGACTGCCCATGTGGACCGACCATGTGGACAAGGTGGCACGTCCATGATCCAGATCATGCCTCCCGCACGTGACATGGCGATATCGTGCTCTGTGCGTGTCTTGCCCTTGTGTTTGTCGCATTCGACCCCCACGACTTGTGCATGACCACGCAAGACGCGTCATGACGACGTGCTGACGATGCTTGCAAGAGTCTCGTGCAAGTGGATTCAGGTCATGCCCTGCCGCCTGCGGCGCCCCAGGGAAGAGAGAGTTCGAGAGTCAAGCGCAGACAACACCGCGCTCACCATTCGCGAAATCTGATTCGACATACGGGAAGGAGTTACACCATGGCTATGCAAAAGATCGGCGATCACACCACTTCCGCGACCGGTGCCAACACCGACCAGCTGAAGGAAGATCTGCGCCATCTGTCCCAGACCGTCGAGGAACTGCTGCACGCCTCGGCTGAAGATTCCCGCGAGAGCATGAAGGAAGCCCGCGCCCGCGCCCAGACTCGCCTGGAAGCCACCCGCGCCCGCCTCAGCGCCCAGGGCGATCGCCTCGCCGCCGGCGCGCGCGAATCCGTGGACTGCGCTGATCGCTACGTGCACGACAACCCGTGGACCAGTGTCGGTATCGGCGCGGCCGCCGGTGTCGTCGTCGGCATGCTGCTTGGCCGTCGCTGATGCAGGAGCAAGGGCCGGTTGAACGCGTACTTGGCGCCATCCGACGTCTGACTGCGAGCCTGGTCGAGAGTGGCGAGACGCGCTTGCGTCTCGCCGTGCTGGAGCTCGAGGAAGAGCGCGAACGGCTGTTCGTGATGCTGCTGCTGTCGGGTATCGCCCTGATGCTGATCTGCTTCGGCATCGGCCTGGCGATCCTGCTGGTGGTCGTGACCTTCTGGGATACCCACCGCCTGCTGGCCATCGCCCTGAGCGGCGGTATCCTGCTGGCATTGGGGGGGTTGATCGCCTGGCGCGTCAAGGTGATCGCTTCCCAGCGCAGCCTGCTGCGTTCCACGCTCAGCAACCTGAGCCGTGACAGCGACAGCCTCAAGGATGTGCGTGCCGACGCACTGGAACGCCAGCGCCAACGCGAAAACCTTTGATGCCCCGCCTGCCAGTGCCTGCCAAGGAGGCGAGATGAATTCTTCCAGACAGTCCCTCGCGCGACGCGAGCCGGCGCTGCCCCCCGTGCAGGGGAACGGACGCCGGTCAGCACATCCGCGTGACGCTCGGCGTGCGGAACTCGAAGCACGCATCAGTCAGCAGCGCCTCGATGTCAGCCATGCGATGCGCGAACTCAAGGAGGCCACCGCCCCCATCGACCGCGGCTGGGCCAAGGTCCAGCAATACCGCGGCCCGTTGGTGCTGGTGGGCGGCCTGATCGCGGCGCGGGGCGGGTTCCGGCCAAAGAAGGGCCTGAGCCTGCTCAAGCGCGGGCTGATGAGCTGGGTGATGATTCGCCGTCTGAGAATATTGTTCGACAAATGATCACGGCATTACAGCGAAAGCCCCGCCACCTGGGATTCAGGTGGCGGGGCTTTTTTTCGTCATTGCGACGTGTCGTTCTGTTAACCCTGCCGCGATCAGGCGCTGCGGCTGTCACGCTTGAGCAGATACACGCCCAGATAGAGCACCGCGAAGATCAGCCCCAGCACGGCGGCGGCGCCGAAGACGTTGCTGCCGTCACCGGACAGGAATTCCAGGAAGGACGTCAGGAACTGTCCCAGGAAGATCGCCATCGTCAGGTAGGAGAGATTGCGACCGCGCACCGAGGTGTGGCTGCGCTCCACCGTCATGTGGTTGAGCAAGGGGATCGAGAAGCCGAAGCCCATGCCGGACAACACGGCACCGACGCTCATCAGCGTCATGTTCTCGGCCTGCTGGAAGAGGAACAGGCTGCCGGCATAGAGCAGGAAGGCCAGCACCAGCGTCGGCATCTCACCCAGGGCACGCGACACCTTCGGCATCAGCATCGCCGCGACCACCGCGACCAGCGAAATGCCCGCCAGGAAGATACCGGTGGCCGCTTCATCCAGCCCCAGCAGATTCAAGCGCATCGGCAGCATGACGATGGCGGTGAAGAACAGCGTCAACGAGATGGCCGCGGCCAGGTAGACGCTGGTCAGCGAGGAGGACAAGGCCTCACCGCCGGCATTTCCGCTCTCCTCGGCAGGCGCTTCAGGCGACTGCTTCGGCACCATCATCCACAGCATGGCCAGCAGTACCCAGGCTATCAGATAGAGGGCGAAGGGCCACTGCCAGGCGATCCCCGCCAGCACACCACTGACGAACAGGAAGATCACCCCGCCAAGCTCGATGGACATGCCCTGCTGGGCGATCATCGCCAGACGCGCATGGCCGTGATACCACTCGGAGATCAGCGTGGTGCCGCCCGCCATCACCACGGCGGTCACGCCGCCGAGCAGAATGCGATCGGCGAACACGACGACGGTGCCTTCCAGCAGTGCGCCACCCGCGCCCAGCACGCCATACAGGAACAGCCCGCCCACCAGCGAGCGATAGGCACCGACACGATCGATCATGCGCCCGGCGATGGGCGCGAACAGCACGGCGCCCAGCGACGGCAGGGTAATCAGCCAGCTGGCATGGCTCTCCACCTCAAGCGCCGAGGCGATGCTCAGAAGCCCCGGCGCGACCACGGTTCCCACCATGATGGTCAGACAGGCGATGGCCAGCAGCGTGAAACGGCCGCCGGCAGAAAGCGGTTGTGAGGGTCCGCGCGTATCCTGCGCGGCCACTCCACTCGTTGATGTCGTCATATTGGCTCCACTCGAATTCAGAACCCTCCTGTCAGCCGCTACGCGCCCCGCCTGCTCGCTTGCTTGTCTGCTTGCGAGGCAAAGCCAGCGGCAAGCAGCAAGAGACAGGAGACAAGGCGAGACGGCAGAGACTGACGAAGGGAGGTTTGGCAGGCCTTCAGACTAGCGAGTGCAGGCTTATAATAGAAATGACAATACTTGATATGACTTATACTGACTGAACATCAATCAGCCACGAGGGCCGGCATGGAACTCCGCACACTGAAAACCTTCGTCTCGGTGGCGACGCACAGAAGCTTCTCGGCCGCCGCCCGCGAGCTGCATACCGTGCAACCCGCCATCAGCCGCCAGATCGCCGATCTCGAAGCCGAGCTGGGCGTCAGCCTGCTATGGCGCAATACGCGGGAGGTGAAGGTGACGGCACCGGGGGAGGCATTGCTGGAAGAAGCGCAGCGCATGCTGGCGCTGGAGGCTCAGGCACGCAAGCGCGTGGCGATGGCTGCCAGCGGCCAGACCGGCACACTGCGCATCGGCTACATGAGCTCGGCCTGCGCAAGCTTCGTGCCCGGACTGATGCGCGACTTCGCCAGCGACCATCCCGAGGTCAGCCTGTCATTGCATGAGATGAGCGCCCAGCAGCAGCTGGATGCCTTCGCGCGTGACGAGATCGACATCGGGCTGTCGCGCCCGCTTCCCAGCGAGCAGCGTGACAGCCTGACCGCCCTGGCGGTCTACGAGGATAGGCTGATGGCGGTGGTGCCCGAGGGGCATCGTCTGGCGCACCGCAAGCGACTGGCCCTCAGCGAGCTTGCGCAGGAAGATTTCGTGCTGTTTCAGCGCGGGCAGGCGACGGGGCTGTTCGATCAGATCATCAGTGCCTGCGGCGATGCCGGCTTCTCGCCGCGCATCCAGCGCCAACCGGCCTTGATGCAGACACTGCTCAGTGAGGTGGCGGCGGGACTGGGAGTCGCCATCGCGCCCGGCTGCATTCGCCGCCTGCAACGTGATGGCTGCCAGTTCATTCCCCTGCGCCCGGCACTCGGCGCGGTACCGCTGGAGCTGCACTACCCGACCACACCGGTCCGCCCGGTAATCGAGGCCTTTGTCGCGCTGGTCGAGCAGCGCCTGCCCGCCATCCGCCAGCAGATGGCGTGAGACGCAGCCAGTGGCGAGAAGGTGCCGGTCAGCAGTTCAGCCCGCAGGCCACCGCCGAGGACCACGCCCACTGGAAGTTGTAGCCGCCCAGTTCGCCGGTGACATCCAGCACCTCGCCGATGAAGGCCAGCTGCGGCAGATCGCGCACGCTGAAGTCCTTCTGCGAGATGGCATCGGTGACCACGCCACCCATGGTGACCTCGGCGGTGCGCCAGCCTTCGGTGCCCGCCGGCTTGAGCTGCCAGTGATTGAGTGCCTTGGCCAGCTGCTCGAGACGCGCGTTGGAAAGCTCGGCGAGGCTGCGCTCGCTGATGCGACCGGCGTCGGCGTCCTGCCACTCGACCAGCGACTGGGCGAGGCGCTTGGGCAGGCGCTCGCCAAGCCAGGGGCCGATCTGGCGCTTGGGATGCTGCTCGCGCAGGGCCAGCAGCTCGGCGTAGGCATCCACGCCCGGCAGCAAGTCGATGCTCAACGGCTGCCCGGGCGTCCACCAGCTGGAGGCCTGCAGCATCGCCGGACCGGAAAGCCCGCGATGGGTGATCAGCATCGGTTCGCGATAATGGCCCTTGCCGGCGGTGACGCTGACGTCACAGGCAAGCCCTGACAGCGGCGACAGACGCTCCTTCCACTGCGAGGTCAGCGTGAATGGCACCAGCGCGGCGTAGGTATCGGTGACCTCGAGCCCGAACTGGCGCGCGATGTCGTAGCCGAAGCCGGTCGCGCCCAGCGTCGGAATCGACATGCCGCCGGTGGCCACCACCACGCGCCCTGCCGTGTGCGTACCATTGCTGGTCTCGACCCGCATGCCCTCGCCCGCGCGCTCCAGCGAGGTGATGCGCGTACTCAGGCGAATCTCCGCCCCGGCCCATTCACACTCCGTCATCAGGATCGCCAGCAGGTCCTTGGCGGAATCGGCGCAGAACAGCTGTCCCGGCTTCTTCTCGACGTGCTCCAGCCCATGACGCTCCACCAGTTCTAGGAAATGGTGCGGCGTATAGCGCTTGAGCGCCGAGATGCAGAAGTGCGGATTGCGCGAGAAGAAGTTGGCTGGGCCGGCATCCAGATTGGTGAAGTTGCAGCGCCCACCGCCGGACATCAGGATCTTCTTGCCGGCCTTGTTGGCGTGGTCCAGCACCAGCACGCGCTTGCCCTGATAGCCTGCCGTGGCGGCACACATCAGGCCTGCCGCGCCTGCGCCGATGATGATGACGTCATATGTGGCCATGCGGGACACTCCGTGAAGCGAAGAAAGGAAAGGAAATCGGCTGTGCAGACACACGCGGGCCGGCATTCTACCAGAAGCCTGCCGCAGCCAGCGGCCGGAGATGGGAAACAAGACACCCCCATCGTCAGAGACGATGAGGGTGTCTTGTCAGACCGGACAGACTAGCCAGTCATGGCGAGTCTCAGACGATGACGCCCTGGCTGCGCAGGTAGTCGTCGTAGGTGCCGGAGAAGTCGACCACGCCATCGGCCTTCAGCTCGATGATGCGGGTGGCCAGCGAGCCGACGAATTCGCGGTCGTGGCTGACGAAGATCAGGGTGCCCGGGTAGTTTTCCAGCGCGAGGTTGAGTGCCTCGATGGATTCCATGTCCAGGTGGTTGGTCGGCTCATCCATCACCAGCACGTTGGGCTGCTTGAGGATCAGCTTGCCGAACAGCATGCGGCCCTGCTCGCCACCGGAGATGACCTTGACCGACTTCTGGATGTCGTCATTGGAGAACAGCATGCGACCCAGGGTGCCACGCACGACCTGCTCGCCGCCGCCGGTCCACTGCGCCATCCAGTCATAGAGGCTCATGTCGTTGGCGAAGTCATGGGCGTGGTCCTGCGCGTAGTAGCCGACGTCCGCGGCGTCGGTCCACTTCACTTCACCGGCGTCCGGGTGCATCTCGCCGACCAGGGTGCGCAGCAGCGTGGTCTTGCCGATGCCGTTCGGGCCGATGATGGCGACACGCTCTCCGGCGGCGACCGTGAAGCTGAAGTTCTCGAACAGGGTGTTGCCGTCGAAGCCCTTGGAGAGCTTGTCGATCATCACCGCGTTGTTGTGGACCTTCTTGGTCTGCTCGAAGCGGATGAACGGGCTGACGCGTGAGGACGGCTTGATCTCGTTGAGCTGGATCTTGTCGATCTGCTTGGCACGCGAGGTCGCCTGCTTGGCCTTGGAGGCGTTGGCGGAGAAGCGGCTGACGAAGGACTGCAGCTCGGCGATCTGCGCCTTCTTCTTGGCGTTGTCGGCCTGCAGCTGTTCGCGCGCCTGGGTGGCAGCGGTCATGTACTCGTCGTAGTTGCCCGGGAACAGACGCAGCTCACCGTAGTCCAGGTCCGCCATGTGGGTGCAGACACTGTTCAGGAAGTGACGGTCGTGCGAGATGATGATCATGGTGCTGGCACGTGCAGTCAGCACGCCTTCCAACCAGCGGATGGTGTTGATGTCCAGGTGGTTGGTCGGCT
>NZ_CFDJES010000094.1:0-6286 GCF_983723665.1 Cobetia sp.
TCAGAGCTCTGCTGTTCTGGGCTCATGTCGGTCGAGTCCGGGGTGTCGGAAGAGGTGGTCATGCGCAGCTCGCGAATCTCGGGGGAACGGGTGGCAGTCAGCAGGGACGCGCTCAGTCAGCCAGGTCGCCGGCGGGCGCATCGAGCCAGTGTCTGGTCGGGCGCTCTGTTAGATGTTCAGCGTAGCGTTCGGGCAGATGGCCCAGCCAGCCGAAGCGCTCCATCAGTGCCGCGTAGGCACCATCTGGCGGACACGACAGGCTCAGCCAGCCGCCCTCGGGATGGGGGAGCTCGAGCCCGACAGCCGTCAGCAGCAGGCGGGGGCATTCCAGTGTCGTGGCGAAGTAGCGATTGTAGTTGCCCTTGCCGTGCTTGGCGTCGCCGATGATCGGGTAGCCACGGCGTGACAGGTGACGGCGAATCTGATGGCGGCGGCCGGTCAGCGGACGGGCCTCGACCAGCGAGAAGCGCGACTGCGGATAGCGATCGATGGCGATGGGCAGCTCGACCTGTGCCAGGCGGCGCGTGTCGGTGATGGCTTCCTGCTCCGGCATCTCGGCCTTGGGCAGCTTGCCATCTTCCTTGCGCAAGCCGTAATCGAGGCGTTGCTGCTCGGGCGCGACACCACGCACTATCGCCAGATAGCGCTTGCTGACCTGCTGCTCCTCGAAGGCGGTGCTCAGCTTGCGCGCCGCCTGGGGCGAGAGGCCGAACACCATCAGCCCTGATGTCGGGCGATCGAGGCGATGCACGGGGAAGACATGCTGGCCGATCTGGTCGCGCAGGCGCTGAAGCAGAAACTCGGTCTCGTGCTTGTCGATGGGGCTGCGGTGCACCAGCAGGCCCGATGGCTTGTGAACCACCACCAGCACTTCATCCTGGAACAGGATGTCGAGTGGCGCGGCGGGTTCAGTCAGCTCAACCGGCTCGGCCGGCTCAGTCATCTCGGCAGACTTGGCCTCGAGAGGCGTTGGCGTGGCGTCCGCCATCGGCGCAGGTGTCTGAGGCGCCGTCGGCGCGTCGGAGTGCAGAGCATCAGGAGAAGAGGGCATGGGCATCACGGCAGCAGGAAGACGAAAGCCGACCATCGCAATGAGGGTCGGCGTGTATTGTCCGGCTTTCGCCGCTGGCTGTCATGTCCGGTGTGGCGTCGGGCGCGGATGCCTGATGACAGGGCCTGATGTCAGGGCCTGATCAGCAGGCCGGCGGCGAGCCACTGCACCAGCAGGTTGATCGCGACGCTCGGGGCTTGCTCTGCCCCCACCTGCGGCGTCAGCAGCTCCCCTAGCCGGCCGAAGCTCAGGCCCTCGGCACCGGCCGCGAGGATAGCGCCGAGAGCCAGGTCTTCCAGCGGCTCGAGGGAGCGATAGTGCACCTCGGGCGCGCCAGCGGTGGGCTGACGCCAGACGATCCAGGGCGTGGGCGTGTCGGACTCGACCGGTGCGCGTGGCGGCTCATCGTTGTCGATGGCCTTCCAGATGGTCGGCGTATCGAAGTGAAACGAGAAGCGCTTGAGGGACGGATGCGCTGCCAGGGCCAGCTCGGGCCACTCCTCGGGGGCCAGCGTCTGCAGGGCCTCGACACTCAGCGGGGCGCTGTCCACCACGTCCAGCGCCAGCCCCAATGCCCACTCGAAGGCGGCCATCTCGGTGACCAGGGAGCGCTCGGGTTCGCGCGCCGCGACGAAGGCCGGGAAATGCTGGCCGGCCCAGCGAATCGAATAATGACTCGGCGGGTGGGCCGCGAGGTAGTCACGACACAGCAGCCCGAAGGCGTCATCGCCGATCAGGGTGTGCACGGCCTCGAAATCCCCGCCGAAGACCTCGAAGAGTCGCAGACGATAGGCCATCGCGTAGATGTCGAGGCGCTCCTCGGCGCTGGCAAGCTGATCACTGATGACGGCCTCGGCCGCCGCACTGCGGGTGTCAGGGCTCGGCGTCGCGAGGTAGGCGCCCGTGGTCTCCTGCAGTTGCATCAGGGCGCTGCGATCAGCACCGCCTGCGGGGCTCGCTTGCGTCATGCGCGCAGCCCTCCGTGGTCTGGCGTCTGATTCGCGCGCGCGGCATCCGCCAGCGGACGACCACTGCGGCGGCGCAGCTCGGCGTACTCCTGCATCAACTCCGACCAGGGCGGGAAGTTGTCGTCACGCTCGATCATGGTGGCGACATCGCCGAAGCGCTCCCGCGCGGCGTCATACAGCGTCCACACGGCGTCCGGGACGGGCTGGTCATGGGTGTCGATGCACAGCTCGCCGCCGGAGACTTCCTGTCGGATATGCCCGGCCAGGTGGTGCTGCCAGACGCGCTCTGCCGGCATGGCGTCCAGATAGGTCAGCGGGTCGAAGCCATGGTTGTGGCTCGAGACGATGACGTTGTTCAGGTCGAGCAGGATCAGGCAGTCGGCGCGGCGGCTGACCTCGGCCAGAAACTCCCATTCGCTCATCTCGTCAGGACGCCAGGTCAGATAGCTGGAGACATTTTCCAGCAATAACTGACGGCCGAGCGCGTTCTGGACCTGATCGATGCGTTCGGCCAGATGGTCGATGGTGGCATCGGTATAGGGCAGCGGCAGTAGGTCGTGGAACTGATGCGCGCCGGTACGCGTCCAGCACAGGTGGTCGGAGACCCACAGCGGCTCGATGCGCTCGCACAAGGCGCGCAGCTCGCGCAGGTAACGGCTGTCGATGGGATGGCTGCCACCGATGGACAGCGAGACGCCATGCAGGGCGATGGGGTAGTGCTCGCGGACACGCTCGAGATGATGCAGTGGCTTGCCGCCGGCACTCAGTCCACCGGTACTCAGGCCTCCAGTACTCAGGCCACCGGATTCGCTGGCGCCGTGGCCCATGTAGTTCTCGCTGATGGCCTCGAACCAGTCGATGTCCGGCAGCGTCGTCAGAATCTCGTGATAGTACTCGGGGCGCAGGCCCAGCCCCTGACCGATACCGGCGCTGGCGGGCGTGGGCAGGCGAGCGGTGACAGCTGTCATCATGCGTGAGTCCTCTTCTGAGCTAAGGCAGAGGGTGCGGAAGATGGCGAGGCAGAGGGCGAGTCAGTAGAGCTGAAAGACACCCGCCAGGGATCCCGGACAGAAACAGAGCCAGAACCAGAGCTAGAGCCAGAATCAGGAACGGGAGGACGGTGTGCCGTCCTCCCGTCGGGAATTCGCCAGAGGCGCCTGCCAGGGCAGACGCCTCTGCGTGCCTGAGGATCAGCCCTCGACGACAGTACCACCTTCGCCGACACAGGATTCAGCGCTGGCAGTGTACGACCAGCCCTGGCCCTTGCAGGCGTTGTGGCCCTTGCAGGCGCTGTTGGCGGTCGCGCATTCGGAGGTGCCCTTGCAGGAGTTGATGCCGGAGCACTTCACGGCATTGTCACCCGCGTGCACCGGCAACGAGGTCAGGGCGGCAGTGGAGAACAGCGCGGCAGCAGCAGCGGCGAAGGTAGCGGCGGTAACGGTCTTCTTCATGGTCATGATGGCTTCCTATCGGGCAAGGCCCGTATTTTTTGAATTATGGATCAGGAACATCGTGGCACCCGCTTGCGTCAGACAGCTCGTTCAGGCGGGTCATGAAGTCATACGCCGTCAAAATAAAGTTGGATGCGGAAACGCCAAAAAAATCTGACATCATTGTTCACTATGCTTGGAAAGACAGTCTTGCCGAATTCGTGAGCCTGCTTATGGTACGCTTTCGCCATCATCTGCCCGATTGCCGATATCCCTTCCTCTTGCTGGAGTTCCCCATGCCGGACCTACTTCGACGCCTGTGGCGCATACCGCGCTGGCGCTGGAGCATCGTGCTCGTTCTACTGTTGGGGGGCTGCAGTGCCGTCGCGATTCATCAGCTCGATGAGCGTTTCGGCCCCGCGTCACCGCGTGAGCGGGTGGTGTCACACGACAGTCTTGCCGGGCGTCAGTGGGAGGATGAGGTCAAGCCGGTGATCGAGACGCGCTGCGTGGTCTGTCATGGCTGCTACGACGCTCCCTGTCAGCTCAAGATGTCATCGGCCGCCGGGATCGATCGCGGCATGAATCCGGCGCCGGTCTACGATGGCACGCGCTTGCTGGCGGCCAATCTGACGCGCATGTTCGAGGATGCGGACACCACCGAGCAGTGGCGCAACATGGACTTCTCGCCGGTGCTCAATGAGCGCTTCGACTCCCCGGCCGCCAATCTGGAGGGCAGTGTGCTGTTCCGTGCGCTCAGCCAGAAGCGCAAGGCGCCGCTGCCGGTGACGGAAGATGGCCTGCTGCCGGAAGACCGCTTCGACCTGTCGCTCAATCGCAGTCAGGTGTGTGCCCCCGTCGAGGGCTACGACAAGTTCGCCGAAGACCATCCTGACTGGGGCATGCCCTACGCCCTGCCTCAGGTCAGCGATGAAGAGCACCGCACGCTGGTGAACTGGCTGGCCAAGGGTGGCGCGATGACGGGCCCGGCACCGCTGCCCCAGGCGCTGATGCCGCACATCGAGCAGGCCGAGCGCTTCTTCAATGGCGACAGCCTCAAGCAGCGCCTGATGAATCGCTATATCTACGAGCATCTCTTCCTGAGCCATGTGTATTTCCCGGGCATCAAGGGCGCGGACGGACGGCCGATCTTCTTCAAGCTGGTGCGTTCCAGCACCCCGCCGGGCGAGCCGATCAAGCGCATCTCCACGCGCCGCCCCTACGATGCACCCTATGCCTCCTACACCGCCGATGAGCGCGCGAGCCTGCCCCACGATGACGCCGGGCGCCCGCGGGTCTATTACCGTCTGTGGCAGGAGCGCGCGACGATCCTGGCCAAGAATCATCTGCCCTATGCGCTCGATGATGCTCGCTTCAAGCGCTGGCAGGCGCTGTTCCTGACACCGGATTACCCGGTGGATGACCTGCCGGATTACGACCTCAAGACGGCCTCGAATCCTTTCCTGACCTTCGAGGCCATCCCGGCCGAGTCACGCTATCGCTTCATGCTGGATGAGTCGCAGAACACCATCATGGGCTTCATCAAGGGGCCGGTCTGTCGCGGGCAGGTCGCGGTGGATGTGATCAATGATCACTTCTGGGTCGGCTTCACTGACCCGAAGATGTTCAGCCACCCGGAAGTGGAACGCACCCTGGCCGAGGAAGGAAAGAATCTCAGCCTGCCCGCCGAGCAGAGCAGCAATGCGTTGCCGATCAGCTCCTGGGTCAAGTTCGAGAGCAAGCAGACCGCCTACCTCAAGGCCAAGCAGCGCCTGATGTCCCAGGCCTATCTCGATGGCGATCTGCGCCTGGATGAGCGAGTGCTGTGGGACGGCAGCGGCTGGGCTGAGGGCCCCGGCCAGGGGCGCAACCCCAACGCGGCCCTGACCATCTATCGTCACTTCGACAATGCGGCGGTGATGAAGGGGCTGGTCGGTGGCGTGCCCAAGACGGGCTGGATCATCGATTACCCGATGCTGGAGCGCATCCACTATCTGCTGGTCGCCGGCTTCGATGTCTATGGCAATCTCGGCCATCAGCTGGTCACCCGTCTGTACATGGACTTCCTGCGCATGGAAGGCGAGAACAACCTGCTGGTGCTGTTGCCGGCGGGCGAGCGCCAGGCGGTGCATGACAGCTGGTATCGCGACGTCAGCCCCGGCCTTGGCGAGCTGCTGTTCAAGAAGCCGCCGCAGTTCGATGCGCCCAGTGGCATCGTCTGGACACCGCAGGAGCTGTCATCCCCGAACCAGGCTCGCCTTGGTCTGATGCGGCGCATGCAGGAGCGCCTCGCACCGGAACTCGGCCATGAGCGCAGCCTGAGCAATGTCGAGGATGAGCATGTGCGACATGAGCTGCAGGCCCTCGCTGCGGTGCAGGGAGTCTCGGCCAGCCTGATGCCGGAGGTGACGATCGTCGCGCTGGAGGATGGCACTGATGACTCGCCGCGCCTTTACAGCGTGCTGCGCAATTCCGCCCACGCCAACATCACCAGTCTGTTCGATGAGGAGGAAAATCGCCGTCCTGAGGAAGACACTCTCGATGTCTTGCGGGGCGTGGCGGGCGATTACCCGAATGCCTTCTGGCGTTTGACGCCTGACACCCTGACGGGGCTGGCAGAGCGTGTGGCGGCACTCGAGACCGAAGAGGACTATCGCGCCCTGCAGGCCGATATCGGGGTGCGCCGGACTGATCCGCGCTTCTGGGAGTTCTCCGACAGCGTGCTGCGCACCAACTATGCTGATCGCCCTGTCGAAGCGGGCTTGCTGGACTATAACCGCCTCGAGAACCGCTGATCGCCAGCGAAGGCCGAGACAAGGCCTATTGTCATGACTGTC
>NZ_CFDJES010000094.1:6386-9799 GCF_983723665.1 Cobetia sp.
TGACGACTGGCCTGACAGAAAGAAGAAGCCCGCCACGCAAATTGCGTGGCGGGCTTCTGTCTTGTGTGGTGCCGGCATGGCGCCCTGGCGGCGGATCAGCGCAGTGTCGCTCAGCGTGATGTGCTGTCAGCAGGCGTCATCAGCGACCACCCTGACACTCGCCTTCGGCCAGTTCGATCAGGCCATCCAGATGCAGGATATGCACCTCGCGGGCACGAATGTCGACCAGCCCCTGGGTCTGGAAGCGGGTCAGGATACGGCTGATGGTTTCGACGGCCAGCCCCAGATAGTTGCCGATATCGGCGCGTGCCATCGAGAGGCGGAAGCTGTACGGCGAATAGCCACGACGACGGAAGCGCTGTGACAGGTTGACCAGGAAGCTCGCCAGCCGCTCATCGGCTGTCTTGCGCGACAGCAGCATCATCATGCGGCGATCTTCGTGCAACTCCTTGCTCAGGCTCTTGAACAGCTGGGTTCTCAGCTCCGGCATCTGCTCCGAGAGCGCATTGAGGCGGTCGAAGGGGATCTCGCAGACGGTGGTGGTCTCCAGCGCCACCGCAGTGCCGGGATAGCAATTGCTGTCGATGGCATCCAGCCCGGCCAGCTCGCTGGGCAGGTAGAAGCCGGTCAGCTGCTCCATGCCGCTGTTTTCATTGGTGATCTGCTTGAGACTTCCGGAGCGCACCGTGAAGACGCAATCGAAGGCATCGCCCTGGGTGAAGAGCACTTCCCCTTTTCTGAGTGGCGCGCGACGGCGGATGATGGCGTCAAACTGGTCGATATCTTCCATGTTCAGTGCCAGTGGCAGGCACAGTGAACTCAGCGAACAGGTCTGGCAGCGGGCTTCATGGGCGCGCAAGCGGTGTGATGCCTGTGCATTGGCCGTCATGGTGACTCTCCTGAGGAATGTCACCGCTACCCCTGGGGCAGGGCAGCGGGAGGGGTCTTTCGGGCGCAACGAACGGTGGGGCGGGGCCTTGTCGCCCGCCGCTACCCTGCTCAGCCGATGTGATTCGAGCGGCCAGAGTCTGAGCGCTTATCGGCTAATGCAGTGCAATTTCGTGGCGCCATAATATTAGATTTTATTAATTCATTATCCTGCCCAACCCATGGGCGTTGCAAGGTGTGTGAACTTTAGGCCTGGTTGGCCCCGCGTGACCATACCGCGACGACCTGCCTCAGCCAGCTGCGCCGAGCAGCAGGATCAGTGCGGCGGCCAGCGTCGCCAGTGCCAGTATGCCCCAGGCACGTGGCGCTGGTGTGTCAGGCTGACGTACGCCGTTGATGCGATGTTCCTGCATGGGGCCATCGCCTTCGCGCTCGTCGCTGTCAGTGCTGGCAGCGCGCGAAAGGCTGCCCAGGGCCAGCATGGCGAACAGCACCAGGCTGCCCAGCGTGAGGGCCAGCACCCAGAGATTCCAGAACAGGGGGAGTCCAGTTGTCTCCAGCAGATTCATGTCGTGTCTCCTGAGCGGTGTCCTGTCATGGGTCGCGGCTGGCGATGTCGCTCGCGGGGGCGGCCTGCTGCAGGTAGGCGAGCAGAGCCGTGATTTCGGCAGTGCCACGCACGTCATTGGGGGCGGCGAGAATCTCATCTTCCGCGTAGGGCACGCCCAGGCCTTGCAGGGCTCGCATGCGTGCCGCGATGCCTTCGCCGCTCAACGCCTGCTCGAACAGCCACGGGTAGGCGGGCATCGCTGAGCCCGGCACCTGACTGCGCGGGTCATTCAGATGCAGACGCTGCCAGGCATCGTCATGTTGCGCAGGCAGCTTGCTCAAATCCGTCCCCCAGCGTTCGACGCCCCACAGCGAAGGGCGGTCGTAGTAGCGCTCCCGGGCGGTCGTCGCATCGCCGTGTCGCGCCGTGTCGCCCGGTAGATCGCGCACCATGCGTGTGTGGCACTGCTGACAGCCCTCGCGTTGGTAGATGCGCTGGCCCTCCAGCGCCAGGGCGCTCAGCGGTTTGAGGTCTTCGGGTGCGCTGGCGAGGCTGGGGTGAGCCCCGAGCGGCACCAGCTGGGCGAGGGCGCCGAGGCTCATGGTGAGCAGACATAGTGCCGTCATCAGGCCGGCGTGACGTTCGAGCAGGACATGTCTCATGCGTAGTGCCCTCCCGAGGATGTGGCAGGGGGCGTGGTAGAGGGGGACGCAGAGTGCATGGCAGGCTCTGATGATGCCTTGTGCGAGCCGGAGCTCAGGCGCTGGCGCTCGTGAGCGGCTTGGCGTTCGCTCTTTTGATCAGCCAGGGTGCGCGTCACGTTGAGGAGCATCAGCAGCAAGCCGAGCGCCCAGCAGGCGAGCCCGCCCAGCGAGATCATCATCGGCATGCGGGCCGCTTCCAGCACCTCGCTCAAGGTGTATAGCGGCCTGCCGTCATCTGCCAGCACATGCCACATGCTGCCTTGAAGCAGCGTGGTCGCCCAGCTGGCGGCAACGCACAGCAGGGTGCCGATGATGACCAGCAGGGCATGGGTCTTGAGCAGCGCGAGGGAGCGCATCGGGGGCAGCAGGTGATAGGCCATCACGATGGCGACTGTCGCGACCACCCCCAGGCTTGCTGCCGGCGACAGACTGTTGGCGGCACTGAAGGTCAGGGCATTGAGGGTCGGCAATGACAGCAGGCTGTATTCAAGAACCGCGAGGGCGAGGCTGACCAGAGCTGCCGCCAGCAGGCAGTTAAGCGGATCCCGGCGCAATGAGTGCCAATCCTCCTTGAGTGTCATCAGGCCATTGAGGCTGAGTGCCAGCCCCGGCGCCAGCAGCAGGATGCCCATCGCCATGCCCAGCGTCTGGCTCCAGGCCGGCAGGGCGCTCGCGAACAGCAGCGGAGCACCTCCCCATGTCACCAGCAGCACCAGCATCCAGAAGCTGGTGGCGGCCAGCCGATGCGAGTAGAGCGGCAGCCGTGAGCGGCTCGTCACCATGTGATGGAGCAAGGCAATGAGGCCGAATGCGAACATGCCGCCGGGGAGTGGCCCTGCCTGCCAGCGCTGAATCAGTGCCTCGAGGCTGCCCGTGAAGAGCGGTATCGATTCCAGCAGGCCGATCGGCACGCTGAGCGAGATCAGCACATGCTGAATCAACACCAGCATCAGGCCGGCGATGAAGTACCAGCAGGCCACCGGCAGGCGGCGCAGCGTGCGCTGTTCCAGCACCGTGAAGAAGACCCACGCCACGGCCAGCCAGACGAGGGTCATCAGGAGATCGACGAGCCAGGGCGCTTCGGCCATGTGCTGGCCCGAGGAGTAGCCTGCGACAATCGCCAGTGCGCCGAGCGCGACCACGGCCTGCCAGCCGAGGAAGGTGAAATGCATCAGCTTGAGCGTGAAGGGAGTCAGTGCGATATCCGGTATCGCCGTCTCGGCGTCCGTGCGTGATTCGCGTTGCAGGACGCTGTGCATGGCGATGGAGTA
>NZ_CFDJES010000094.1:9899-11885 GCF_983723665.1 Cobetia sp.
CAGGCCGAAGCCTCAAGAGCTGTACGCATATCACGACCTCGTCGGCAGTGGGCGAAAGCGCAGTGCTGGTGGTGACGGTGCTGGAAGCGGCGCTGCGGGAGCGGTCATGTCATCGACGCCCCTGTCAGGGCGGCAGGGCTGGCGCTGACCGATATCACGCGCGACCATGACCGACTGACAGGCCATCCCTCGCGCTGGAATGCAGCGTTTACCCCTCATCGGTTCCAGCGTTGTCTGGCGCGAGCCGTACGAGATCAACAGGAGAATTTCGCTTGCCCGCCGTCACTTCATCATCGGACGAAGATGCCAATGCGTCCAATACGGCTGAGGTTCCCAGCCCTTACGCCGAGGAAGGCTTTCGTGTCGCCAGCCTGGCCGATGTCGCCTCGGAGCTTGCTGCTCGCCAGACCATGTCCCACGACGCGCTGGCCGCGCGAGGGCCGTGGCGAGGCTGGTTGGCGGAACTGGGCCCGCTTGAGATCCATGGGCGACCGGGGCGTGCCCTGCTGTTGCATGCACATGGTGCCGGCGCCGGGCGTGAGACCGACTTCCATCAACAGTTCGGCGCTGCCTGCCTGATGCAGGACATGGCGTGGCTGGCATTCGATTTCGGCTATCTCGTCAGGATGCGCTGCGAAAGCCGCCGCCGACCGCCGCCCCGGCTGCCCGGGCTGATCGAGGAGATGGCGCGCTGGTGTCAGGCGCTGATGGCGTGTGTGGAGGCCGTCGACTCCTTGCGATCGCTGCCCTGGCTGGTCGGCGGCAAGTCGATGGGCAGTCGTGTGGCCTCCCATCTGCTGGTGGAGTTGACCCGGGCGGCGCATGCGCCGTTGCCGGTCGGGTGGTACGCGCTGGGCTATCCGTTTCATCCCACGGGCAAGCCCGACAAGTTGCGCATCGACCATCTGCCGGATATCCCGATGGCCGGTTTAATCTGTCAGGGCAGCCGCGATCCCTTCGGAACTCGCGAGGAAGTGACGGCATATCCGTTGCCGGAAAGCCTTACATTGCTTTGGCTGAATGATGGCGAACATGATTTCAAGCCACGAAAAGCGAGTGGCGAGACGCGTGAAGGACTGATTTCGCGTGCGGCGCAGGCCTTGGCCAATCACTCGGCGCTGGGCGGAAAACTGCAGTGAATCGTTACCATGCGAGGGGCATTACCCTGGCCTTCGACGGCGACAACGGCATGTCAGAATGATGACGCAACGCTGATGTTTACTGGCCTGCAGGCGAGATGCAGCGGGAAAGTCCTGTCTTATCAATACTCTGTCGCGGACGATTGCTGAAATTGCGCGCAAAAAAAGTATTGACTCATGGGCCGGATTCCGTAGAATGCAGCGCCAACGAGACAGGGGTGGTTAGCTCAGTTGGTAGAGCACCAGCCTTACAAGCTGGGGGTCACTGGTTCGAACCCAGTACCACCCACCATTTGAAAAAAGTCATTGCTTTTCAAAGCGTTACTTGATTAAATGGCCTGGTTCGTTAGCAGAAGCAAGCGATTGTCGTGGACCGGTAGTTCAGTTGGTTAGAATGCCGGCCTGTCACGCCGGAGGTCGCGGGTTCGAGTCCCGTCCGGTCCGCCATTCTCGTTTGTCATGCGCCCGATGTTGAGTTGTTCTGAAGTGGACCGGTAGTTCAGTTGGTTAGAATGCCGGCCTGTCACGCCGGAGGTCGCGGGTTCGAGTCCCGTCCGGTCCGCCATCAGAATCGCGAGATATCACCGCTGCTTGCAGCAAAGATCGTTTGTGTTGGGTGATTAGCTCAGTTGGTTAGAGCACAAGCTTCACATGCTTGGGGTCACTGGTTCGAATCCAGTATCACCCACCAATGCGGACCGGTAGTTCAGTTGGTTAGAATGCCGGCCTGTCACGCCGGAGGTCGCGGGTTCGAGTCCCGTCCGGTCCGCCATTCGATCTCATAGAATTCGTGAAACCCGAGCTTTCGAGCTCGGGTTTTTGCGTTTCTGGCTGTCGGAAAGTCTTC
>NZ_CFDJES010000095.1:0-11861 GCF_983723665.1 Cobetia sp.
CATATGGTTCAGAGTCTAACAGCCGCTGATACTCCAACTAGCGTGACAGTGGGGGCAAGACAAAGAGCAACAGTTCTGAAACGAAACGCCCCGCGACCGGATGAACGGTCGCGGGGCGTTTCAGTATGACGCTTGCGTGCGTGGCCTGAATGTGTCGAACACGTGGCCCGCATGCATGGCCTGCATGAGTGGCCCGGCAGCCGCCTCTGGCCTGCCGCATGACCAGACCCCTCGCCCGATAGCACCATGCCGGGCTCATGAAGTTCCCCGAAATTTTCATTCTTGGCATCCCGCAAAGCGTGTCTGGCATTTCGCAAAACAAAAGTGCCGCCAGCGGGTAAATAATAATGATTATTATAAACAACTAGGGAACACAGTCTTGGCTCACTCACTCCGCCGTCCAGGTTTCACTCGCTCGCCACTCGCCCTCTCCATTGCGCTCGCGACCTCGTCACTGCTCAGTGCCACCGCTATCGCGGATGAGACTCGCACACTTGAGGCGATGACCATCGTCGGCGAGGCGCAAGGCGGTACCACGGAAGAGACTCAGGCGTATACGGTCGACTCCAGCACCAGCGCCAATGGCTTGACCCTGTCGCCACGCGAGACACCGCAGTCTGTCAGCTTTCTGACCCGCCAGCAGATGGATGATGAGGCGCTGACCAGCACCACGGAGGCGATCAACCGCCTGCCGGGCGTGTCCTCCAATCGCCTGGACGGTACCCGCGCCAGCTTCCAGTCGCGCGGCTATACCATCCGCAATTTCCAGTTCGATGGCCAACAGAGCAACACCAGCAGCTTCTGGCCGTTCGGCGACGCCGAGTGGGACACCGCCATCTATGATCGCGTCGAGGTGGTCCGCGGGGCCACCGGCCTGATGACAGGCGTCGGCGACCCGTCCGCCACCGTCAACTTCGTGCGCAAGAAGCCGCTGGACGAAGCCGCGGCCAGCGTGACAGGCGCTGTCGGCAGCTGGGACCGACGACGTGGCGTGGTGGATGTCAGCACGCCGCTGGATGATGCCGGCAAGGTCGGCGTGCGCTTCGTGGCCGCCAAGGACCGCTCCGACAGCTTCATGGATGATGTCGAGAATGACCGCGAGACCCTCTACGGGGTGATCGCCGCCGAATTGACGCCTGACACCGAGCTGAACGTCGGGGTCGAGTATCAGCGCTATGACCAGGATGGCGCCTATCTGGGCGTGCCGCTCTACTACACCGACGGCACGCGCACCGACTTCGACCAGTCGGTCGCCAACAATACCGAATGGGCGCACTTCTTCACCGAGAACACGCGCGGCTTCGCCGACCTGACCCACTACTTCGCCAACGGCTGGAAGGCGACCGCCGCCTACAGTCATGGTGATGCCAACTACGGGCTGACCTACAACTACCGTGGCGGCTATGTGGATCGTGACAATGGCATCCTCTACTACGACAGCAATCGTCAGGTACCGACGACCTCGTATCTGGTCGACTATCGCGGTGATCGCACCCAGAAGAACCTGAATCTGAGCGCCGAGGGTCCCTTCGAGCTGCTCGGTCGTGAGCACCAGCTGGGCTTTGGCTACATGCAGCTCAAGGAAGAGTACGAGATCTGGAGCCGCACCCCGGCGAGCGCCGTGCCGGCGCTAGGCAGCTTCACTGATCGTGACGACCCGGCACTGGCCGAGCCCGAATGGGGCGAGTGGGGCCTGACGGACGACACCGAGACCAAGCAGGAAGGCTTCTACGCCGTCACGCGTTTCTCGCTGGCAGACCCCGTACACTTGATCCTCGGTGCCCGCCTGACCGATTGGGAGATCGACCAAGACTACCGTGGCGAGCGCAGCTATGAATACAACGACGAGTTCACGCCCTATGCCGGCCTGATCGTCGACATTACCGACAACCTCACCGCCTACACCAGCTACACGCAGATCTTCAACACCCAGAGCGAACGTGCCCCCGATGGCGCCCTGCTCGACCCGCTCGAGGGCACCAGCTATGAAGCGGGCCTGAAGGCGGCGTTGTTCGAGGACCGTGCTGACGTCTCCTTCGCCGTCTTCCGCAGCGAGCAGGACAATCTGGCCGTCGAGATCCCCGGCGTCTATGTCGCCGGCACCACCGATCAGGCCTACACCGAGTCCGACGGCGCCGTGGTCGAGGGCTTCGAGCTGGAAGTGGCCGGTGAAGTCGCTCCCGGCATCAACCTCTCCGCCAGCTACGCACTGGTGGATGCCGAGGACTCCGATGGCAGCCAGCTCAATACCAGCTATCCGCGCCAGCAGGCCAAGGTCTATGCCACCTGGCAGCTGCCCGGCGACTGGTCACGCCTGACCCTGGGTGCCGGCGGTACCTGGCAGGGCGATACCTATCGCAATACCGACACGCCCACCGGTAGCGAGAAGGTCGGCCAGGGCGATGTCTTCCTCGCCAACGCCATGGCGCGCTATCGCTTCAATGACAACTTCAGCACCCAGCTCAACGTGTCCAACCTCTTCGATGAGGAGTACTACACGCAGCAGGGCTTCTACAGCCAGTACCTGTACGGCGCGCCGCGTAGTGCGTTGCTGAGCATGACCTACGACTTCTGAGTCGAGCATTCCCTGTACGAACATTCTCTGTATCCGACGACCAAACAGGCCCACACCGACAGGGTCTGTCTGGTCTCATCTTGATGGCGGTATCCACCGCGACACGATCACAAAAGGATTCTCCCTTGCGACGCACGCGACTTTCCTGCGCCATTGGCCTGGCCGTCATGGCCACTTGTTTCATGCCTGCCGCCCAGGCACACGAGTCACACCCTTCACAGGCTGACACCCACAACACCTCCTCGCTTGTCTCAGATGTCACCGAAACAACGGCTCAGTATCCACTCACCATCCAACATGCCTTCGGTACCACCGTCATCGAGAAGAAACCCCAACGTATCGCCACCGTCGCCTGGGCCAATCATGAAGTGCCGTTGGCACTGGGCGTCGTGCCGGTGGGCTTCCCCCGCCAGGCATTCGGAGATGATGATGGCGACGGCATGATGCCGTGGGTCAAGGCACGTCTGGACGAACTGGGTGGTGACGCCGCCAATCTGTATGACGAAGGGGATGGCATCGACTTCGAGGCCGTGGCCGCCAGCGAGCCGGACGTGATTCTCGCTGCCTATTCCGGACTCAGCGAGGCCGACTACAACACCCTGAGCAAGATCGCCCCTGTCGTGGCTCGTCCTGGCCCGCGCTGGTCTTCCAGCTGGCGTGACATGATTCGCCTCGACAGTGCCGGCATGGGCATGGCCGCCGAAGGCGAAGCGCTGATCGAGCGTCTCGAGGCGCAGGTCGCCGAGAATGTCGCAAGTCACCCGGAGATCCAGGGCAAGTCGATCATCGTGATCAGCCATATCGACCCGACCAATCTGAGCCGCATCGCCTTCTACAACGACAACGATGCCCGGGTGCGCTTCTTCCACGAGCTGGGCATGGTCTCGCCGCAGTTCGTCACCGAGACCGCCGTCGTTGGCCGCTTTGCCGGTCAGATCAGTGCAGAGCGCCTCGATGAGCTGGCCGATGTCGATATCGTGCTGACCTATGGCGGCCAGGCACTGGTCGACCGCCTCAATGAGCACCTGCTGACCTCACGCCTGCCGGCCATCCAGCAGGACGCCGTGGTGTTGCTGGAAAACGGCCCGATGGGCACGGCCGCCAACCCCACACCCCTCTCGATTCCCTGGGTACTCGACGATTATGTTGACCTGTTGTCCATCGCCGCCAACAAGGCCGACTGACCTCACCGGGCGCGCCGCTTCCCGCAAGCGGCGCTGGCTGGGGATGCTGGGACTGGTGCTGGCGTTGGGCGCTGTCGTGGTGCTGTCAGTGATGTTCGGCGCACGGGCGACGAGCTGGGCCGATATCATCGGGCTGCTGGATGGCTCTCTCGACACGATGGCGGAGGCGGCTGTCGCCAGTCGTCTGCCGCGCACGCTGCTGGCCATCATGGCTGGAGCGGCGCTGGGCGTTTCAGGGGCAGCCATGCAGGGATTGACCCGCAACCCGCTGGCAGACCCGGGGCTACTTGGCGTGAATGCCGGTGCCGCTCTGGCAGTGGTGATCGGCATCGCCTGGTTCAACATCGAGCAGGCCAGTGACTATCTGTGGCTGGCCATTGTCGGGGCGGGCGCAAGCGCCGTGGTGGTCTATCTGATCGCCAGTCTCGGCCGAGGTGGCGCCACCCCATTGAGATTGGCGCTATCCGGTGCCGTCGTGTCAGCAGCACTGAGTTCCTTGACCTCGGCCATCATCCTGCCGCGCGCCGACATCGGAGGCTTGATCCAGTCGTGGCTGATCGGTGGCGTGGGTGGCGCGACATTGGATCAGGTCACGCCTGCCCTGCCCTTCGTGATCAGCGGCCTGCTGATCTGCGCGCTTTCAGCACGCAAGCTGAACATGCTCGCGCTCGGTGATGACATGGCCAGTGGGCTCGGCGAGCGCGTTGCTCTTGTCCGCCTCATGGCGGCGCTGGGGGCGATTCTACTCTGCGGCGGCATCACCGCCGTATGTGGCCCCATCGCCTTTGTCGGCCTTGTCGTGCCGCATTTCTGCCGTCTGATAGTCGGCAGTGATTACCGCTGGGTGGTTCCGCTGTCGGCGCTGGCCGGGGCGCTGTTGCTGACGTCGGCCGATATCGCGGGCCGGCTGATCGCCCGCCCTGCCGAACTCGATGTCGGCATCATGACAGCGCTGGTTGGCGCCCCCGTCTTTCTCTGGATCGTACGTCGCCACAAGGTGAAATCACTGTGACTGCCTTTTCTTCTCGTCGCTCATCCCAACCTGTGGATGAGACGGCGCAGCATGTGATGCACGCATCGCTTGATGACCCTCACCGGCCCCACCTGAAGCCCCTACGCCCACGCGCCCGCTGCGGCCACCGGGATATGCGGGTACTGCGTAAATCTCGCCAGGATGCCAGAAGGCGCAAATCCTGGTGCCTGTTCGCGGTCCTGGTGACAGCCTTCAGCCTCACCTTGGTACAAGGCCAAAGCTTTATCTCCCCACTGACGGTACTGCGTGTGCTGTGGGGAGAGCCGGTCGCAGGTGCAAGCTTCATCGTGGGCGAGCTGCGTCTGCCTCGCGCGCTGGTCGCGGTGCTGGCAGGTGGCTGTTTTGGTCTGGGCGGAGCCGCCTTCCAGAGTCTACTGCGCAACCCGCTGGCGAGCCCGGACATCATCGGCATCAGTGCCGGTGCCAGCGCTGCTGCGGTCTTCGCCATCGTGATGCTGTCGCTGAGTGGCACTGCCGTGTCAGTGATCGCGGTACTGGCAGCGCTGGGCGTCGCGGGCTTGATCTACGCACTGTCATGGCGCAATGGCGTGGCCGGTGCACGCCTGATTCTGGTAGGCATCGGGCTGGGCGCCATGCTGCAGAGCATCACCGCCTATGTATTGACCCAGGCACCCAGCTGGTCACTTCAGGAGGCCCTGCGCTGGATGACGGGCAGTCTCAACAGCGTGACCATGAGCCAGGTGGTGCCGCTGGGTAGCGTGTTTGGCCTGCTGGGGGGCATCCTGTTGCTGCTGGGCCGGAATCTGGAAGTCCTGCGTATGGGCGATGATATGGCAGCCGGATTGGGTGTGCGGCTATCCATGACACGTCTGGGCATCATCATTTCCGCTGTCGGTCTGGTGGCCTGCGCAACTGCCATAGCTGGCCCGGTCGCCTTCGTGGCCTTCCTGAGCGGCCCTGTCGCGACACGACTGTTTCACCATCAGGGTTCCGTGCTGGTGCCAGCAGCGATGATCGGTGCACTCTTGATGCTGATCGCAGACTTCATCGGACAATTTCTACTCCCGGCCCGCTATCCAGTGGGCGTGGTGACAGGTGTGCTCGGTGCGCCCTTCCTGCTCTATCTCGTGATTCGTGAAAACCAGCGCGGAGCATCCTCATGACGCAGCCTTCTTCCTGCACTTCAGGCCTTGGCGTGACAGACCTCGCGGCTGGCTATGCCGAACGTCCGGTCCTTTCCGGTATCGATCTCGACATCGCGTCGGGCAAGACAACGGCCATCGTGGGGGCAAATGCCTGCGGCAAGTCAACATTGCTACGCACGCTCTCACGGCTACTGACACCCACCCGTGGCGAGGTGCTGCTGGACGGCAAGTCGATCCATCGCTTGCCGGCCCGGCAATTGGCACAGCGATTGGGCTTGCTTTCTCAATCACCGATCGCACCGGAAGGCATCACGGTGCTCGACCTCGTCAGTCGCGGGCGTCACCCCCATCAAAAGCTGTTCCAGCGCTGGCGTCATGAGGACGATAGCGCCGTGCTGGAAGCCCTCAACGCCACGGATACCGCCTCGTTGGCGGAGCGCCCGGTAGATGAGCTCTCCGGCGGGCAGCGCCAACGCGTCTGGATCGCCATGGCCCTCGCGCAACAGACCGACATCCTGTTGCTCGATGAGCCGACCACCTTTCTCGACATCAATCATCAGGTGGAAGTGCTTGACCTGTTGACAGATCTCAACCATGCCAAAGGCACGACCATCGTGATGGTGCTGCACGAACTGAACCTGGCGGCACGCTACGCCGACGAGCTGATCGCACTATCCGAGGGCCGCATCTACGCCCATGGCAGCGCTGAGACAGTCCTGACGCGCGAGATGGTGAAAGACGTTTTCGGCATGCAAAGTCACATCTCGCCCGACCCCGTCACCGGCAAGCCGATGATGACGCCACTAGGCAGGCATGGACTGACACCTCGAGCTCCCGCTCTGGGGTAAATCCAGCCATTCAATACGCAATGGATACGAAAACCCCGCGACCGGTGACCCGGTCGCGGGGTTTTTCATGCTGCCCGACTCGCCCGATCTACTTCTTGAGGCTGTCGATCAGCAGCTCAGCGACACCTTCGGAGGACATCGGATTCTGACCGGTGATGATCAGGCCATCCTGAATCGCGAAGGAGGTGAAATCGGCCTTCTTCTCATAGATGCCGCCTTTCTGCTGCAGGGCATCTTCGACCAGGAACGGCACGACACTGGTGAGACCGACGCTTTCTTCTTCGCCATTGGTGTAGCCGGTGACACGCACACCGTCCACGAAGGGAGTGCCATCCGGCTTGCGGGCGTTCAGCAGCACTGCCGGGGCGTGGCAGACGGAGCTGACCGGCTTGCCAGCCGCGTGGAACTGCTCGATCAGACGGATGGAGTCGGCGTCGTTGGTGAGATCCCACAGCGGACCGTGGCCGCCCGGGTAGAAGATAGCGTCGAAGTCTTCGACCTTCATGTCTGCCAGCACGGCGGTGGTGGCGAGGTCCTGCTGAGCTGCGGCGTCCTTGTCGAAGCGACGCGTGGCATCCGTCTGGAAATCCTCGCCTTGGCTTGCCGGATCCAGCGGCGGCTGACCGCCCTTGGGAGAGGCCAGCGTCACCTCGATGCCGGCGTCCTTCATGACGTAGTAGGGGGCCGCCAGCTCTTCGAGCCAGAAGCCCGTCTTCTTGCCCGTGTCACCCAGCGTATCGTGGGAGGTCACTACTACCAGAACCTTGCTCATGTTGCTCTCCTCTACGTGCGGGATAGCCCGCAATGGTCACTTCACGAAAGATGTCGGCGACGTGATGGTCACCACGTGATGGTCACTAAATGGTGCTCGCCCTGTGTTGAATCAAGGCTACTGCTCTCACCATCATCGGCATAATCGATAGCCCGGATAGCCACTATAATTGAGATAAATAGTGCGCATGTCGCTCAGCTCAAGATGGCCATGCTCATCCGCTGTAGCAGATCAGCTGTGAAAGGCCTGACTTGCCAGATCAGTAAGTTGGCATCAGATGCACTTCGCGGATATTGGCACGCGGCGAGGCGCTGATGGCGTAGAGCACGGCATCCGCCACATCCTGCGGGTCCAGCTTGTCCGGCTTGGGCTGGTCGAAGAAGGCGGTATTGACCATGCCCGGGGTGATGGTGGTGCAGCGGCCTTGCCACTCGGCCATTTCCATTGCCAGGTTCTGCCCGAAGCCGTAGGCGAACCACTTGCTGGAGCTGTAGATGGAGCCCGCATGGTTGGCGCGGCCGGCCACGGAACTGGTGAGGATGAAGTGACCTTTGCTCTCTCTCAAATGCGGCAGGGTCGCGTGGGCGGTCCACAGCAGCGCATTGATATTGATGTCGACGACTCGCTTCCACTCTTCGGGATCGCCATTCTCGGTGCCTGGCTGGCTGACGCCGGTGCCGGCATTGGCGAATGCCACATCCAGACGCCCATGATGAGCGACGGCCTGCTCGATGACCTTGGCGAGCTGATCGTAGTCCGTCGCATCGGCGGCAATCGCCAGCACCTTGTCGCTGCCCAGTTCATCGACCAGCGCATCGAGGCGCTCCTTGCGACGGGCGGTCGCGACGACCTTGTGCCCGGCCTTGACCAGTGTACGTGCGGTGGCCTCACCGATACCGCTGGAGGCACCGGTGATCAGCACGATCTTTTCCCCTTCGACTTGTGTCCGCTTCACATCATTCATGGCTCACTCCTGTGGGTCGCTTGGATCGCTCGACGTATTCTGATCACTCGTCATGCTGATCACTACCCTACCGCCTGAACTTGCCATCGTGATAATCGATAGTACGGATAGCTGCTATCATCCAGACAAATAGTGCTCACTCGCACGAGTGCAGCCGAGACACTCCGCCTGCTCTGGTAGTCATCATGAAGCTCAACTACGACCTCAACCTTCTGCGCACCTTCCATGCGCTGTATCTGGAGCAGAACGTCACCCGCGCCGGCGAGCGTCTGCACCTGAGTCAGCCCTCGGTGAGCGCGGCGCTTTCCAGGCTGCGCGAGCTGTTCAATGACCCGCTGTTCATCCGCGACCGCCAGCGCATGCGTCCTACCGAGAAGGCCGACCACCTGTTTCCGACCATCGAGGCGGCGCTGACCGACCTCGATGGCCTGATCAACAGCGAGCGGCACTTCGACCACACCACCGAAAGCCGTCATTTCGAGATCGCCGCCAACGACTACTTCGAGGTGCTGATCCTGCCGCAACTGGCGACGATCCTGCGTGAACAGGCGCCGGGCATCACCCTCCAGGTACGCCGCCTCTCGCAGGACATGAGCGAAGCCGGCGTGATGAGCGGCACGACGGACCTCGCCTTCGGCCGTCAGGTCGATCCGCCCGAGAATCTGGTGGTCAGGGAAGTGATCACGGAAGGCATCGACTGCCTGGTCGGCAACGGGCATCCGCTGCTGGAGCGTCTCGATAACGAGGGCCGCATGACAAAGGCGGACTTCGAGCAGCACGCCCATGTGCTGGTGCAACCCCACACCCGCCTGAAAAGCGGCATCTTCAAGCAGCTCGAGGGTCAGGGGCTCAAGCGTGAGGTGGCCCTGGCGGTCACCTACTTCATGGCCGTGCCCTCGCTGCTGGAGCGCTCGCCACTGATCGCGAGCCTGCCCACCGGGCTATGCCAGCACTTCTGCCGCCAGTTCGCCGTCACCCGTGTGGCACCGCCCGTCGCCTTCGCCTCCTTCCCCTTCCACTTGAGCTGGCATCGCCGCTATCAGAAGGACCCCGCGCATCGCTGGATCCGCGAGCAGATCATTGAATGCTGTCAGCGTCTGGCGGAGGGGCAGCAGGTGCTGCCCTGATCCCTGAAGCCCTGTGCCCTGAGCCCTGTGCCATGAGCACAGAAAATAAGCGCCCGGCTACGAAAACGGCCCCTCACCATCCAGTGAGGGGCCGTTCTTGTCATGCCACGGGATTCAACAGGCGAGCATCAGGCCTGTTTGGCCGCCAGGGCAGCACGATGGGCGTGCAGCTTCTGGTAGCTTTCGATCAGGCGCAGGTGGCGATCGAGCCCTTCCAGCTGCATGTTGGTCGGCTCCAGACCATGGAAGCGAACCTCGCCCTGCACGGAGCCCACCACGGCAGCCATGGTGTCTTCCCCGAACATGCGGCGGAAGTTGTAGAGGTAGTCCTCAAGCTCCAGCTCGTCATCCAGCGTGATCTCCAGCACCGCCTTCATGGCCTGATAATAGAGGCCGCGCACGACGGTGTTGTCGTTGTACTGCAGGAACATCTCGACGCGATCCAGCGCGTCCTCGTGCTGACCCAGCGCGAGGTTGATCATCAGTTTCAGCTCGAGAATCGTCAGCTGGCCCCAGATGGTGTTCTCGTCGAACTCGATGCCGATCAGCGTCTTGATGTCCATGTGCTCATCAAGCTGGCTCTCTTCGAGACGCTCGCCCAGGTCCGCCAGCTGCTCATCATCGAGACGATGCAGATTGAGGATGTCCTCGCGGTAATCCAGCGCCATGTTGGTGTTGTCCCACACCAGGTCCTCGACCGGATAGACCTCGGAATAGCCCGGCACCAGGATACGGCACACCGGCGCGCCAAGATCCTCGTGCACCGCCATGTAGGCCTCCTTGCCGATCTCATCGAGGATGCCGAACAGGTTGGCGACTTCTTCTTCATTGCTGCCAGAGAAGTCCCACTCGACGAACTCGATGTCGGTCTTGGAGCTGAAGAAGCGCCAGGAGACCAGACCCGAGGAGTCGATGAAGTGCTCGACGAAGTTGTTCGGCTCGGACACGGCCAGCGAGTTGAAGGTCGGCGGCATGAAGTCGTTGAGACCCTCGAAGCTGCGGCCCTGCATCAGCTCGGTCAGGCTGCGCTCGATGGCAATTTCAAAGCTCGGGTGCGCGCCGAAGGAGGCGAAGACACCGCCGGTCTTCGGGTTCATCAGCGTGACGCAGGCCACCGGGAACTGGCCGCCCAGCGAGGCGTCCTTGACCAGAATCGGGAAGCCCTGGGCTTCCAGCGCCTCGATGCCTTCGACGATTTCCGGGTACTTGGCCAGCACCTCCTGCGGCACGTCCGGCAGGGTCAGTTCCTGCTCGAGAATCTCGCGCTTCACGGCACGCTCGAAGATCTCGGACAGACACTGCACCTGGGCTTCCGGCAGAGTATTGCCGGCGCTCATGCCGTTGCTGAGATACAGGTTCTCGATCAGGTTGGACGGGAAGTAGATCGTCTCACCGTCCGAACGGCGAGTGAACGGCAGGGACACGATGCCACGATCCGCACGCCCGGAATTGGTGTCGATCAGATTGGAGCCGCCCAGCTCGCCATCCGGATTGAAGATCTCCAGGCAGTAGTCATCCAGCACACCTTCCGGGATCTCGTCATTCGGGCCCGGCTGGAACCACTTCTCGTTCGGGTAGTGCACGAACTCGCTGTCAGCGATGGCTTCGCCGAAGAACTGGTCGTTGTAGAAGAAGTTGCAGCTCAGGCGCTCGATGAACTCGCCCAGTGCCGAGCACAGCGCGCTCTCCTTGGTCGAGCCCTTGCCGTTGGTGAAGCACATCGGTGAGGCGGCATCACGAATGTGCAGCGACCAGACGTGCGGCACGATGTTGCGCCAGGAGGCGATCTCGATCTTCATGCCGAGATCATTCAGCAGGCCCGTCATGTTGGCAATGGTCTGCTCCAGCGGCAGGTCCTTGCCTTCGATCCAGGTGCTCTGCCCTTCCGGCGGCTCCGCCATCAGCAATGCCTGGGCGTCCTCGTCGAGGTTGTCGACCGTCTCGATCTCGAAGCCCGGGCCGGTCTGGACGACCTTCTTCACCGTGCAACGCTCGATGGAACGCAGGATGCCCTGGCGGTCCTTGTCGGAGAGATCTTCCGGCAGCTCCACCTGGATCTTGAAGATCTGGTTGTAGCGATTCTCCGGGTCGACGATGTTGTTCTGGGACAGGCGGATGTTCTCGGTCGGGATGTCCCGCGCCACGCAGTACACCTTCACGAAGTACGCCGCGCACAGCGCCGACGACGCCAGGAAGTAGTCGAACGGGCTCGGCGCCGACCCATCACCCTTGTAGCGGATGGGCTGATCGGT
>NZ_CFDJES010000096.1:0-3058 GCF_983723665.1 Cobetia sp.
GACGCCATGGCCTGCTCGCTGATCGCGAGGCTGTCATCCTTGAACCACTCCGGCATCAGCAGCACATCGGCGCGCAGCACCGGGGCGGGCAGGGCGGCCATGGCGCCGAGGCGCTTGATCTGCTCGCGCGGGTCTCGCTCGCCGGGCATCGGCAGAATGTCGAGATCGATGCCCCAGCGTGAGCCATCGGCGATACGCGCCCGGAACCACTCGGGGTCACGGGCGATGATCAGGCTGATATGCGTCACGCCTCGCCCGACCAGCAGGTCGAGATTGCGCTCCAGCACGCTGCGTCCGGCGATCGGCAGCAGCGCCGGCGAGTAACGGCGGTCAATCGGCGCGACTTCCTGGCCGAGGCGGTCCGCCAACAGGATCACATGCATTGCACACCTCCTTGGCCTGAGTCGTGATATTGGCGCAGCGCAGCACGAATGAGAGAGGGAGTCTCGCGCATCAGTAGGCTCCACGGCTGGTCAGAACGGCAGGAATCGTGCGCAACAGCAGCTTGATGTCTTCCTTGATGCCCTGACGATGCAGGTAGAAGAGATCCAGATGGATCTGTTGCTCGAAGGACAGGTCCGAGCGGCCCGACACCTGCCACAGCCCGGTCAGCCCCGGGGTGGCATCCAGACGCATGCGCGCACGCGCTTCGTAGAGCGCCACCTCGCGGGCGAGGGCGGGGCGCGGCCCGACCAGCGCCATCTCGCCGCGCAGCACGTTCCACAGCTGCGGCAATTCATCGATGGACAGCCTGCGGATGATACGGCCCACGCGCGTGATGCGCGGGTCCTGCTTCATCTTGAACAGCACCCCACCCTCGCTCTCGTTGGCGGCCTGCAGTTCGCGCAGACGCTCTTCGGCGTCGATGTACATCGAGCGGAACTTCCACAGCTTGAACGGCTTGCCGTGGCGCCCGATACGCTCCTGGCCGAACAGCACCGGGCCTGGCGATTCCAGGCGGATGGCCAGCACGGTGCCCAGCAGCAGCGGTGACAGCACCAGCAGCACGCCGCTGGCACCGACGATATCCATGGCGCGGCGCGCGCGCGGGGTCAGCCAGTTGCTCACTCGCCATCGAAAGTGGCGCCAGTTGGAGCGTGACTTCATCCACAGGCCACGGCCGGGAATCGCCTCTTCCCCATACTTGCGCACGCTCATCAGAAAGCTCGGGTTGCCAAGCACGTAGCGCTTGAACATGCGGCGTGGCTCCATCAGCAGCCGCCAGGCCCATTCCATGCCCAGTCTGCGCACGACGCCCGGCGCACGCGGGATGCGCTGGGAATAGAAGTCGAACAGACCGCCGACGCCCATGACCACCGGCACCTCGAGTCGCTCACGGTAGGTCGAGATCCACTTCTCCTGGGCCGGCACGCCCATCGCCACCAGCAAGAGGTCAGTGCCCTGATTGATCTGCGCCAGCACGTCGTCGATGATTTCCGGGCCGATGAAGCCGTGATGTACGCCACTGATCTCGAGCGTCGGCCATTGCTCGCGGAGCTTGTCGGCCATCCTGTCGGCCACGCCCGGTGCAGCGCCGAGCAGGAACAGGCGCTTGTTCTCCGCCACCAGCATGTCGCACAGGTGGGGCAGCAGGTCGGTGCCATTGAGGTTGGCTTTGAGATCCTGGCCGAGCATGCGGCAGGCCATCTTGACGCCGCTGCCATCGGGCAGCAGCAGGTCGCTGTCATGCAGTACCTGCATGTAATAGCGATCGACCTGGGCCACGTTCAGGCAGTGTGCATTGACGAAATTGACGGTGCGCGGCTGCGGGTCGCTGATCCAGCTCTTGAGCAGGCTCAGGCAGGTGTCGAGGCTGGTGTTGACGAAGGGCACCCCCAGTACCTTGATGTGAGGCAGTGTCTTGACGCGCTCAGTGGTGAAGAGGGCTTGATCCAATGGCTGGCTCATCATGGCGACTCCACTTCATGAGCGTCCTGCTGTTGATTCGGTCTGGCCGGCTGCGGGCGCGGCGCATTGTCGATCTTCTTCTTCTGCGCCTTGCCGATGACCCCCTGGGCGAGCCCTTCACAGCGTAGATAGAGACTCTTGGGCATCACGCGCAGCATCAAGGCGGCCCCTGCCGTGGCAGCGGTGCGCCCGAATTCCGCCTTCCAGATGCCCGGCCATGCCTTGACGGCGCGGCGGCAATACGCCCAGGCAGCATCCCCGTCACGCAGGCGAATCGCCTGACGCGACAGATAGCGCAGTTGGTAGGCCTGGGCGCGGGGATACCACTGTTCGATGAAGTCAGGCGCGTAGGCGCGCGTCAGCTCGACGATTGCAAGCCAGCTCTGGTACTGGCGCTCCAGTTGTGCCGAAAGCCCGCCTTCATTGAGCCGGTAGCGGGTCAGCGGCTCGGGAATGCCTTCCACCGTGGTGCCTGTCTTGAGGGCGATGCGTGTCCAGCATTCGATATCTTCGCTCTGGCGCAGGCTCTCATCGAAGTAACAAGGCAGCACACCGCCCCCCTTGACCTCACAGTCGAAGGCGATGGCCTCGAGAATCTCGCGTCGGATAACCGGCGCCGAGCCATTGCCCACCGGGTTGCGACAGAACAGCAGCCCCGGCGTGATGTCGGTCAGGCTCGGCATCTGGTAGTAGTCCAGCGGTTCGCCGTCGGCATCGATGAAGGCCGAGCGCGAGAAGGACAGGCCTACCTCGGGGCGTGCCTCGAGGTGCTCGCGGTGGCGCGCCAGCTTGGCGGGCTCCCAGATGTCATCGGAGTCCAGGAAGGCCAGATAGCGGCCCTGAGCGGCACGCACGCCCGTGTTGCGGGCCCCGGCCAGGCCACGATTGACCGGATGCGTGATCAGCGTGAGACGCGGGTCGTCGTAGGCCTCGCAGATCGCCCGGCTGCCATCGGGGGAGCAGTCGTCGACGACCAGCAGTTCGAAGTCGCCATCCTCCTGCGCCAGCACGCTGTCGATGGCGGCCGCGACGAATCGTTCGACGTTGTAGATCGGCATGATGACCGAAAAGGTCGGGGTCATGGTCTGGCCTCCTGGACGTCCCTGTCTGGGGAAAGCGATGCGGTGGATGCTGCGTGAGGTGTGTCTGG
>NZ_CFDJES010000096.1:3158-11811 GCF_983723665.1 Cobetia sp.
TTGATGCCGAAGGGCACGCCGGCGAACATGCCGGCGCCGAGCATCAGCGTCATGAAGATCTGCAGCTTGAGGTCTGCCCCGGGCATGCCCTGGGCGCGTAGCAACTGGCCGCAACTGTCGAGCAGGATGCGCGGCAGGGCGGAGAGGCAGATCAGGATCAGGATCGGCAGGGCGCCACGCTCGACCCAGGCCTCTCCGAACAGGATCGGCACATACCAGGGTGCCAGCAGGCTCTGGGCGATGATGGCGGGCACGGCGACCATCGCGAACAGACGCATGCCGTGGTGCATGCGTGCCAGTCGTTCGCGAGACGTCATGTCGCCGCACAGCTGCGGGAAGATGGCGGTGGAGTAGGCGCGCAAGAGGCCAAGGCTGATGCCGAGCCCGGCATTGAAGGCAAAGAAGTAGACGCCGAGCACGTCCATGGCGAACAGGGCGCCGACCAGCAGGTAATCCATCTGCTGGCGCAGCACCGAGACCACCTCGACGCCCATCATCGGGCGCGCGAAGCTCATCAGCGGCCGCGACCACAGCGTGGAGGGGCGCTCATCGATGCGCCATGACTCGCACCAGCGGTAGGTCAGGGTCCAGATGGGCGTCACGATCAGCTTGGGCAGGATCAAGGCCCAGAACCCGGCACCCATGGCGGCCAGCAGCATCACGCCGACGGCCTCGCCGATGCTCTGGCCCATCTCGATGCGCGCCGTGATGTGCAGGCGGTTGCTGCGCAGAATTCGCGCCGCGTTGATGGCGGCGGGGGGCAGCATCGGGAAGATCAGCGCCAGCGCCATCAGCGGCAGGGTCAGATCGGGAGCGTCATAGAGGTAGGCCAGCAGCGGGGCCAGTGCCATCTGCAGCACCATCAGGCCAAGACACACCACCCAATTGAACCAGTAGGCATCGCGACACAGGCGTTCATATCCCTCGCGACCGGCCTGCACCAGAGCGGGTACCACGGCGGCATTGGAGATGGCGTGCATGATCTCGTGTGCGGTGAGCACGATGGCGGCGATACCGAAGGACTCCGGCGCGATCATGCGCGCCGCCACCAGGGTCGCGCCCAATCGCGCGATGCGGTGCACCCCTTGCGACATGCCCATCCAGGCCAGATTGCGGATCAGGCGGCCATTGCCACCGTCTCCGCCACCTGTCAGACGTGTCTTGAGTCGCGTGATCACACCCATCGCCTGGCTCCCTGGCTTGTCGTGCCTTTCCAGGCATCTGGTCTTGTTCAGTCATGCTTTTGAACGGCTGGTGTAGCCACTCTAGCGCAATGTACTGATGAATTGGCGTGATCTGGCGCAGCCTTGTTCCACTATCCCGTGATCGGGCTAGGTTGCCGTATCGCTGCTGCCGGCATCGGCGGAGGCGGGCGCTGCCCTTGAAAGCGGCTTCTCCACATCCACCGGCCCCATGTTGTGGATATGCCCTTCGCTGGCGGGCAGGCCCGCCAGCTGGTGCGCCTTGCCGATCAGGATCAGTCCCGGCCAGATCAGGTAGGCCAGAATCTCCAGATTCTCACCGAAGGAGTAGACGAACAGCAGGCCGACCATGATCAAGCCCAGCTGCACGACAGGGCGGCCGACCACGAAGCGCAGCAGATGCAGCAGGCTGACCAGCATCGGCACCAACAGCGCGAACAGGCCGAAGATGCCCTTGACGAACAGCAGCCCATACCAGCTGTGGTGTGAGCCGATCGGCATGTACTCCACCAGGTGCGGACCGCGTTCGACGATGCCGTGGCCGAACCACGGCGCCTCGTTGCGCCAGCGATCCACCGCGATGCGCCCCAGCGCGGCTCGCACGCGGGTCGAGTCCGCCCGCGAGCCCTTGAAGGCGGCGATGAAGTTGTCGATGGCCTCCAGAATCGGCGCGCCGAGAAAGCCACCGATCAGGCTGACGCCGGAAAAGCTGAACCACAGCCACGGCTTGTGCAGACGCTTGAGCAGGAACATTCCGGCGCTGATCAACACCAGCGACACCAGCGCCATGCGCGAGCCGGACATCAGGATCATCAACACGCTGCCGCCGATGCCGATCGCCTTCCACAAGGGGTGTTTCTCGAGCAGGGCGCAGGCGAAATAGATGCTGGCGACAAAGCCCACCGCCGGTGCCCAGGGCGTGAACAGGCGCCAGCGCGGCATGCCGCTGCCGGGGTCGATCTCATAGAGCGAGACGGCGAAGAATTCCGGTCCCGGCCCACCGATGGCCTGCAGCGGCGAGACGAAGGGCACCTGGGGCAGCCCCGCCAGCCAGGCGCCGACGAATACCGGCAGCAACAGCATGGTGTGCAGGCAGACATGCATGGCCGCGCGGATGATCACCGCCGGGCGGATCGCCAGACAGCCGATGATCGGGAAGACCGCCAGCAGCGCCCAGCCCTTGGCCCAGCCGATGGAGGACTTGATCAGCTTGCCGGTGCCGAGGTTCTCGATCAGGTGGCCGGCCAGCAGCGAGAACTCCATCACGATCATGCCGATGATCCACACCCACAGTGGCCAGGGCAGGCGCGGAAAACGCTGGCGGCCCTTGAGGTGCAGCCAGGCGGCACGCATCACCAGTGACCATGCCAGCACCGGTGCCAGCACATAGAGGCCGCCGACCAGATAGAACAGGTAGGTCGCGGTGATCGAGAACCAGATGATGCGTTCTTCCGGGGTCTCGGGGCGGACATCCGCCTCTGGCCCCGCCTTCAGGGAAAACATCGGCGGCTCACACGCTTTGCTGCAGACGCAGCAGGTAGGGTTTTCTGATCCACAGGAGAATCAGGCCGATGATGCTGAAGACGCTCGCGGCGAGCGCGCCGACGATGGCCAGCTTGATGCCCAGCGAATCCGCCTTCTCGGGCAATGGCGGCGGATCGAGAATCTGCAGCATCGGGTAGCTGGCGAAGGGGTCGATCTGACCGATGTCGATCTTGGCCAGCGCCGTGGTGTAGACCGCCGTGGCGACCTGTTGCTCGCGCAGCAGGTCCTGCAGCTGGGCAGCCTTGGCGACGCTGTTGTCCAGCCGCTGCTGGCGGGCCGCCAGATTGGCCCGCCCGGTGGCAAGCTCGCTGATCACGCCGCGCCGCTGGGTATCCAGGGTGATCAGCTCGCCGACCAGGGTGTCCTGATTGGCATGGCCGGACGCGGCACGCAGGGCATTCTGGTTGCGCGAGGACTGACGGGGCAGCAACTGGCGCATGCGTGAGGCCAGCGAGCGCTCGAGGGAATCAAGCCCCGCGGCCAAATTGATGACTTCCGGATTGCGCTCGCCCCATTTGCCGCGCGCTTCATCGAGACTGGCCGCCTGCTCCGCCGCCTGCGTCAGCAGCGCCTGATAGCGGGCGTCGCGCTGCAGGGCGATCACGCCACCGGCCTGGCCGGCGTCCAGTCCCAGGCGACTGGACAGGGTGGCGAGCCGGGCATTGAGGGCCGACAGCTCGCCATCCCGCGTTTCCAGCGTGTCCTTGAGCGCCTCGACACTCAGCGTCAGTTCCTTGAACTGCTCCATGGAAACCAGCCCGGAGGTGGACTGGAACTCGAGCAGCTTGCGCTGGGTTTCCTTGAGCGTGCGGTCGTAGGTCTCGAGCGAGCGGCGGATGACGGCTTCGCGGCGCGCCTGCTCATCATTGCGCAGCTGTTCGATCACCTCATTGAAGGCATCGATGTGCGCATTGGCACGTGCAAGCGCGGCCTTGGCGCTCGGCGCGCTGGTCTGGAAGCCGATCAGGGCGGTCTGGTCGGTCAGCTTGATCTTGGGCTTGCCGTAATCGTCGGGATGCATGTCGACCGTGCTGGCGGCACGTTCAAGCACGGCAGGGCTCTCGGCGATGGCGCGATAGTTGACCTTGGGGTCCAGCGAGGAGCTGGAGTAGGAAGAGTTGGCGCTGGTGCTGGCCTGGCCGATGCTCTCGAAATTCACCGACAGGCCGGAGCCGGTACCCGGCAGGATCATCGTCCAGCTGGTGGTGTAGGTGACTGGTGCTACGGCGATGAAGGCGATGGTCAACCCCCAGATGACACTCAGGATGGCGGTCGCCAGCAACAGGTAGGCCGCGCGGCGGGTGCGCGGGCGCATGCTGGAGCCACGCGCCGCCCAGCCCAGCAGGACGCCCAGGAGTCGGCGCCCCAGTGAGGGCTTGGCTGCGTCTTGTGGTGTGTCGGGTGAGCGGGACTCTGTCATGCACATCCTTGTCGCGTGGTAGTGATCAGTCGCATTCCATCAACGGACAGGCGATGGGTTACAGCAGAGTGGCCGGCGTCAGCAGGTCAGTCAGCGTGCGGGCGATATCACGGATGTTGGTGACACCGGAGTCATAGCAGCCGACCACATCTTCGGGCATCAGATAGGGATTGACGCCCACATCCGCCGGATTGGCCAGCAGGGCATCGATACCGCGATCGACCACGACCGGCTGATGCGTCATCGGGTTGGTACTGATCAGTACCGCGCGGCGCGAGCCGGAGGTCGCCTGGATGCCGCCGACGCAGTTGGCATTGATCACGCCCTGCAGCATGCGCACGCCGTAGGGCACCTGCGAGCGCAATACCGTGTAATTGCTGACGTTGTTGTTGTTGGCCGGGGTGGTCAGGTTGGAGGCATAGATGACGATGCCCGGCGCGGTGAGCGGCGAGGGGCGCATCAGCGCGGCCTGGAAGGCGCCACTGGAGGGCACGTGGATGCGGTCCCCCACACGCAGCCAGGGATTGGCGGCATACTCGCCGTCGATCAGGCCGCGCATGTCGAGAACCTGTGTCTGGCCGTCGCGAATCAGCTCGATATGGCTCAGGTCCGCGTCGGGACGGATGCCGCCGGCCGTGGTCAAGGCCGCCGACAAACGACGCTGTTGACTGGCATCGCCGCCGGCGAAATCGCGGCGCACCATGCGCTCTTCCGGCAGGCGGGTATTGATGACCGCCTCGCCCGGGAAGAACACCGCGCCGGACACCGCAACGGCCAACGGCGCCCATTCCTCGAGCCGGATGCTGACATGCGCCAGACCCGGGCGAATCAGCTCTTCCTCTACCAGACGCCGGGTGATCTCATCCGCCAGGGCGTCGATGGTCTTGTTGGAGGCCTCGACCGACGAGAGCCACGGCAGGCGCAGGCGTCCGTCGTGATCCACCTCGTAGCTGCCATCGAAGAGTTCGCTGCCGGCGACCCTGACGCTCAGACGATCGCCCGCCGCCAGCCGCTGGTCATCGCCCGCGGGCAGTTGCATGAAGCGATCATCGGCATGAGGGGCAGGCAGCTCCAGCGGCCAGTGGGTCGCCTGTTGCCAGTGATCTTCGGCGGGAGTGTCGTCCAGCATGATCGGCGTACAGCCGCCCATCAGGCCGGCCGTGATCGCGACGCCCAGCAGGCGTCGAAGAGAGCGGAAAAGGGAGATGGGCCGAGCCGGGTCGCGTTTCATCAGGCTACCTCACGAGAAGGCCCTGTCCGGGTGTCACCGCTCGACTCCAGCAGCGGGTCGCGCTGATAGTAGATATCGAAGAGCTCGAACAGGCGCACGCGCTCCAGCTCTGTCTGCATGACCGGCGAGGGTTCGACCACCACCAGCGCCGCCGGGGACAGCGCATCATGCAGACTGACCAGCACCGAGAGCCCATCGGCATCGATGGCCTCGACATGGCTGAGGTCCACCGCCAGCGTGCCGGTGTGCTCAGGAATCATCGCCAGCATCTCCTGGCGGAAATAGCGCGCGAGCTCGCCTGTCAGCTGGGCAGGCGGCGTGATCATGATGCCTTCGTGAATCCGGGTGGTGATGGGCATGACGGGCTCCCTGTGCTTGATGTCACCGCCTGGCGCCAGCTGGGCTGCGGTGCAGCTTGTTATCTTTATGCACTATGCCGCATAAGCATCGTTTACCTGCTGTTACAGTGTCAACGACGCCGACTGACTTGCCTCATTCTTTCTTGCTGGGTTTCGTGGTGCTACCTGCTGTTTTCGGGCTCTCCTGCTGTCTTCGGGCTCTCCAGGTTGCCTGCGCGGCGTTGTCACTCGCCCGACATGGCGGGTGACTTGTGTGGCGTGGCCAGCATCGCGCCCCAGTGGCGGAAGCGTAGCAACAGCAACAGGCCCGGTATGGCGGCCAGCGTGCAGATCCAGAAGAAGCTGTCCCAGCCGGCCGCATCGGCCAGATAGCCGGAGGGCGCGGCGATCACCACGCGCGGCAGGCCCATGATCGATGAGAGCATCGCGTATTGGCCGGCGGTGAAGCGCTTGTCGGTCAGCGCGCCCATGAAGGCGATGAAGGCGGCGCTTCCCATGCCGGCCGCCAGGTTCTCGAAGGCGACCACCGCCGCGAGCCACGCCAGCGAATCACCGACGTGATGCAGCCACACGAAGCCGGCAGTCGATACCATCTGCAGGATGCCGAACCACCAGAGCGCCCGATAGATGCCGATGCGCATGATCATCAGGCCGCCGAAGAAGGTGCCGGCCAGCAACGGCCACAGGCCGAACAGCTTCACGGTCGCGCCGATCTGCGAATTGCTGAAGCCGATGTCCTTGTAGAAGGGCGTGGTCAGATTGCCCGCCACGGAATCGCCCAGCTTGTAGAGCAGGATGAACAGCAGCAGCCAGATGGCACCATCGCGCTTCATGAAGTGGCGGATGGGGTCCCACAGGATCTCATGCAGATGATGGGCGCGCGGCGCGGCCTGTGCCTCGGGTTCCGGTGCCAGCAGCGTCACCAGCATGCAGGCGCCCAGGGTCGCGGCCATGATCAGGTAGGTCACGCGGAAGCCGATCATGTCGGCCAGCACCAGGCCACCGGCCGAGGCCATCAGCATGCCGATGCGATAGCCATAGACATAGAAGCTGGAGCCCAGCCCCAGCTCGTTGTCCGGCAGATGCTCGCGCCGATAGGCGTCGATCACGATGTCCTGGGTGGCGCTGAAGAAGCTGACCGCCAGCGCGATGGCGCCCATGGTCAGCGGCGACATGTGCGGGTCCTGCAAGGCAAGCAACGCGATCAGTGCGGTCAGGGCCAGCTGGGCGATCATCAGCCAGCCACGGCGCCGACCGAGCACCGGCGGCATGATGCGGTCCAGCAATGGCGCCCACAGAAACTTGAGGGTGTAGGGCAGGCCGACGAGCGCGAGCAGGCCCACGGCGTCCAGTGAGACACCGGCATCCGTCATCCAGGCCTGCAGCACGCTACCGGTCAGCAGCAGTGGCAGCCCGGAGGCGAATCCCATCAGGAACGTGATACCATGACGGCCAACGAGTAAGCGTAAATCCTTTGAAGTCAAAGCCTTGCCTGTCCATGCAGAGGGTGTGGCCGCGCGTGTCACACGCACGGTGAGCGGCTATCTGCCGCTTGCGTCATTCATGGCCGGATTGTCGCACTGCCTGAGGGCAAGAGCCATGCATTGTCCTGCCGGTCAGCCGACAGGCATGATGCAGGTCGAGACACGCATGAGTGGGGCAGGCAGGCAATGAGAGGTCATCATGAGTGAAGCCCGAGAAGCTGCCAAGGCGCATTGGTATCTGATCCAGTGCAAGGGCGGGGAATCCTTCCGTGCGGCGGAGAACCTCACCAATCAGGGATTTCACGTCTTCCACCCCCTGTTGGAGGTGGAAAAGAAGCGCGGCGGCAAGCTGCGTTGGGTTGAAGAGCCGCTCTTCCCCTATTACCTGTTCATACGCCTTGATCAGATGGATGACAACTGGCGGCCGATTCGCTCGACCCGTGGCGTGCTCAAGCTGGTCAGCTTCGGCAACACACCGACGGCGGTGCCGACGCCCTTGGTGGAAGCCCTGATCGCCAGCGGCGAGCAACGCCAGGAGCAACCGCCGGAGAATGTCTATTTCCGGGCCGGCGAGCAGGTCGAGATCATCGATGGCCCCTTGAGTTCGCTCAGTGGCGTCTTCGAGAGCGCGAAGGGCGATGAGCGCGTCATCGTGCTGCTCAATCTGATCAATCAGCAACAGCGTGTCGAGCTGTCCAGTCGTCAGCTGCGGCGCAGCGAAAGCTGAGTTGCCGTCCTGTCTCCCCCGTCTTGATCCGCGAGACCGCATTGCACCTTTCTTCTGGAGTGGTTCCCATGGCGATTACTTCCCAGCAGGTCGTCAGCCTGCATTACACCCTGCGCACCGCTGATGGCACTGTGCTGGATAGCTCCCTTGAGCGTGAGCCGATGGATTACCTGCATGGCCACGACAATATTCTGGCAGCGCTCGAGAGCGCGCTTGAGGGCTGCGATGTCGGCGACCGCAAGGTCGTCAATCTGACGCCAGCCGAAGGCTTCGGTGAGCGGGATGAAGGCCTGGTGCAGTACTTCGGGCGTGATGCCTTCGGCCCGGGCGAGATCAACGCCGGCATGCGCTTTCAGGCCCGCACCCCGGAAGGCCAGCGGTCGGTCACGGTGCTGGAAGTCGGTGAACAGCAGGTCAAGGTCGACGCCAATCACCCGCTGGCAGGCCAGGCGCTGAGCTGGGAAGTCGAGGTGCTGGAAGTACGCGATGCCACGCGTGCCGAACTCTCGGCCGGTCATCCGCTCGGTCTCGATGTCAGCCATACCGAGATCGAAGACAAGAAGGTGCGTCGCTGAGGTAGGCATTGCGGATGGGTGCGACGCTCAAGCTCCTCGTTGCAGCCCCTCTTCAACAACAGACAGCCCCGCTGCCGGAATCCTCGGCAGCGGGGCTGTCTGTTGTTGGG
>NZ_CFDJES010000097.1:0-11810 GCF_983723665.1 Cobetia sp.
GCAGGGCGACATGCGGCTCATCGAGTATCCGCGAGGCATTGTCACGCACGAAATATCCCGAGCGCGGCCGCGCACTGATCAATCCCTGATTCTCCAGCAGGTAATACGCTTGGAAGACGGTAGAGGGACTGATGCCATGCGCCTTGCTGGCCTGACGCACTGACGGCACGCGCTCACCTGGGGCGAGAATACCGGTACGAATCAGGTTTGAGATCTCGGCAGCAAAGCGTTCATAACGCTTCATGGGAGCTATCCTGGTGGGCTGTGGAAGGGCAAGGATACCGAAGTGGGGGACGGCGCTATACCAGAGAGTCTCAGGTGGCATCGCGACTGATACCTTAATTCTCATGGTGTTCGCTCACTTCTCTGGCTATCGGAGCAAGCCCCTTTGCATAGAGGTTTGCTTCGGTCCATGAGGCTTGTTAGGCCTGCCCTATGGCGGCGAATCCGTCTGGTTTACTAGCAGTCCCGTAATTTGCTCCAATATCGTCATATTTCTATGGAGAGTGCCGCTGTGGCAGCCACTGGTTTGAGTAATGCATCGTTCGCCTTGAATATCGCACTCCTTCAGCATGGATGGCGTGATGAGTTTGATGCAGGCACCTTGGAGCGTGGTCTGCGTTACGCGCGCCAGCAGCGAGTGGATGAGCAGTGGCAGGTAGAGTTGGATGAGAAGGGTGGTTTGACGCTTTCTGGCGATGTCGCGGGCAGTCTGGGCACCCCTTATCGCACGATGATCATGTTGGCTCCTGTGGGTACTCGGCACCAGATGCGAACAGCTTGTAGTTGTCCGGTGGGCAGTACCTGCAAGCACGCAGTCGCATTGATCGATACCTTCCTGAGTAGCGGCCCTTTGGGGAAAGCCCTGGAGGTTCCTGACACGCTTGAGCCCGACGAAGTGGAGCAAGCGCCGTCACTTCAGGCGGCGAAACGTGAGTGGACAATCTGGCTGCAACATCACAGTCAAGCCCCGGCGGTGCCGTCAGCCGTCCAAGTAGGTGCCAACCACCGTCTCGGGTTGTTCCTTGATGTGCAGTCCGGCCACAGGGGGCTTCCCGCGCTGACGGTGCAGCCGGTGTGGTTGAGGCCCTCCAAGAGCAAGACGCAGCTTGATCGATGGGTCTCGCCAGTGAAAGTTGAAGTCTCTCACGTGGGGGAGTTGTCACCTGTTCCTGCAATGGGATGGCAGCCGGCGCAGGAGGAGGCCATCGAGCAGTTATTGCATGGCAGCAAAGATTCGCAATGGTACTTTCCTGGGCAATCCAAAGGTTTGACGTTGAACAAGGCATTCCAGGCGAAAGCGCTCTGGTCCCTGCTGGCAAGCGATGCCTCCCCCTTGCTTTTCCATCAGAAGCAGACGGGCCCACAGCTTGGTATTGGGCCGACCTGCCGTATCGCCCCGACCTGGCAGATGGATGAGCAGGGTGTGCAGCGGCTGCAGATGTCCACGATACCTGAAGATATCTTGTCTCCCGCGGCTATCGTAGCCAGTGTCGGCAAGTCGCTTTGTTATCTTGACCCTCAAAATAAGCAGTTTGGCCCTCTGGAGGGGGATGTTGAGCTTTGGCGCCAACTCCAGCACGTTCCCGCGTTACCGCCGGAAGTGAGCGAGTGGTTGACCTCTCGCCTCCAGAATGTCTCGGGGCTGGCAGCCCAAGTCCCCTCTCCGAGAACCCTCGTGGAAACAACGCTCGAGGATGTGAAACCCAAGCTGAAGATCACCATGTGTGTCGCACAGGCACGTCTGCCAACGCGCCGCCATGTCTGGAATGAAACTCCTATTCGGTTGGGCGCTGGTGTCGTGAGCCTGAGCTATGCCGGTATCGAGATACCCCCAGAGGAGGGAGAGGTGGCCCAGGGGCTGCGCGATGGGCAGCGTTTGACGATACCACGTGATCAACAGGCGGAAATCGCGCTGATTCGCGCCATTCCGCCAGGCATGGTCACGTTGGAAGAACTCGCCGCGCACCACGATGTACCGGATGGGTTGGAGTTGCCCTCGTGGAGCTTGCTGCTGCCGATAGATAGGCAGGTGCCAGAAAATGCGGCGGAATGGAGGACCTGTCTTTCTGCTCCTGAGGAATGGTGGGACATGATCCTGCAATTACGTCAGGCGGGATGTGTGGTCGAGTTCAGTGACGACTTCCCGCAAGAGCCCGAATATCTATCGCCAGACAACTGGTATGGAGCGCTCGAGTCCGCCGAGAACGGCTGGTTCGATCTTGCGTTGGGCGTTGAGGTGGAGAATGAATCCTTCAATCTGCTCCCCATTCTGCGTCAACTCATTCAGCGCGAAGACTTTCCGTTGACGCCGGAGGAGGATGAGGAAGCGGGGGCAAGCTGGGTAGTACACCTGCCGGATAACCGTCGGCTGGTGCTTCCACTTGCCAAGCTACGTGCCTGGTTGGCTCCCTTGATGGACTGGCTTCACGATAGCGAGGCACCCACAAGCGCACTTCGTGTGCCATTGACCTCCATCGATCAGCTGGCCCCCTTGGCAGATCATGAGCGCTGGGTGGGGCGAGAGGATGCCGTGGCCCTTGCCCAACGATTGCGTGAGCTTCCTGATAAATTGCCAGCCCCTGACGGTTTCCAGGGTGAATTGCGCGATTATCAGGCGCGAGGACTAGCCTGGTTGCGATTCCTCTCGGAGTTGAGTACTGGCGGTATTCTGGCCGATGACATGGGGCTTGGAAAAACCATCCAGATCCTTGCACACGTGCTCGATGAGCGTTCGCGAGGGGAGCTGCGCGGGCCTGTCATGGTGGTGGCCCCGACAAGTCTCGTCGGTAACTGGTGCGCCGAAGCGGCTCGATTTGCGCCGACACTGAGCGTGCTGGCGCTTCAGGGAGCCAAGGCCAGCCGTCGTGAGCAGATCGATACTGTTGTCGCCAATGTGGATCTCGTCATCACGACATACCCCCTCCTGGTGCGAGATATTGAGCATCTGTGCGAGCAGCACTTCGGTATCGTGGTACTGGATGAGGCCCAAGCCATCAAGAATGCTGCCAGTCAGACCGCGCGTACCGTACGCAGGCTCAATGCAGATCGCATGATCGCGATGACCGGAACGCCATTGGAAAACCACCTGGGTGAGTTATGGGCGCAATTGGATGTTGCTGCACCAGGCGCCTTGGGAAGCCAGCAGTGGTTTGGTCGGCATTTTCGTACCCCTATCGAGAAACATGCTGACGACGCTGTGAGTCAGCGACTTTCTCGTCGTATCTCGCCACTCATCCTCCGGCGTACCAAACAGCAAGTCCTCAATGAATTGCCGGACAAGACGGAGACTCAGCGAGACGTCACGCTGACCGGTGCACAGCGAGAGCTTTATGAGAGTCTTCGACTGACACAGCATCAACGGGTCAAGGAGGCGATCGAGACACGCGGGCTGGCAGCCTCCGGCATCGTGATGCTGGATGCGCTGTTGAAATTACGCCAGGTGTGCTGTGACCCACGGCTTGTCAAACATCAAAGTGCGGCGACGGTTCAGCGCTCAGCCAAACTGGAGGCGCTACGTGAACTGTTGCCATCATTGGTCGAGGACGGTCGGCGTATCCTCATCTTCTCGCAATTTACGGAAATGCTTGAATTGATCGGGGGAGCACTGGAGCGGGAGGGGATTTCTCACTTGACTCTCACAGGGCAGACGCCCGGGGCAGTGCGAACCGAGCGTGTGGCGCAATTTCAGCGTGGCGAGGTACCCGTATTCCTGATCAGCCTCAAGGCAGGGGGGACTGGGCTCAATCTCACGACGGCAGATACGGTCATCCACTACGACCCCTGGTGGAATCCTGCCGTAGAGGCCCAAGCCACCGGGCGTGCTCATCGAATGGGCCAGACGAATCCGGTGTTTGTCTACAAGCTGGTTTGTGCAGGAACTGTTGAGGAACGCATCCTGGAGCTGCAGTCTCGCAAGGCGGATCTTGCCGCATCAGTACTGGAAGGGGGAAGCGGGCGTCAGGAGGAGGGGCCCCTGTTTGATGAGGAGGATCTGGCCTTGTTGTTTGCTCCGGTGTGATCCCGATATGGCCCCCCCCCGTTGGGGCATGGCAAGGCGGTTGCCTATTGGGGGGAGAGGCGTTGAGTCAGGCCATGGCACCTCATGTTACTGGGGCTACCCAGGGTGTGATCGCCCGGGTGTACTCACTGGCGCGCCGCATGGCCTGCCGGTGCAGGTATTCCAGACTATGGGCATAGTGCGTCAATGTCTGTTCCGGGGTGCGGTGGCCGATCCAGACGGCAAGTTGATACAACAACATGCCGCGATCCTGACTGTCCTGTCCGGCATAGCCTCGAACCCCCTTCAGAAAGCGTTTCAGGGGCGCTTTTTGCAGTCCCCAGGAGCCGTGCTCCTGCAAGTCGTCGAGTATGTCACGGTTCTGCGCCGCCTCAAGACGAATCAGCCACCAACTGACCGCTGCATGGCGCAACGAGTGAAAATCGATGGCACTCCCCAGCACACTTCGCATAGTGTCGATTGCCGGAGCGATCAGGCCGGCATGATTGAATGCCTGACAACTCTCGCTCGGGCCGAACAGCGCGATATCAGAGAGGGCTGTCGAGGGGAAGCATCGCCGTCGATATACCCACCATGCTGCCAACATTTCAATATCGCCGAAGAATGTCAGAAGGTGCAGGGGAAGTACGCGCCGCGCTGAAGGCGTCTTTCCGGCGTGAATATAAACGCGACACTCAATCTCCGGCAATGACTTCAGAAGTTCACGCAACTTCACGTGCAGGGTATCTCTCTCATGTGGTGAGGGAGGTGAGAATCCCGTATCAGGTAGCGCCTTTGTGGGCTCGGCCGGGCAGTGGTCCTCCAACCACTGCTCGAGCGAAAAGGTGCCCTGAGGACATTCGATGCGAATGTCCCGTAGCGTCAGGGCGCAGACCTCGCTGGCGCGCATCCCCCCGTGGAAGCCCAGCGCGATGCTGAGCCACTGCATGGTGGCATCAGGTGTTGCATCGGGTACTGCGAGAAGATGAGTACGTACCTTTTCCATCTGTCTCAGGGTGGCGAAATGAATTCGTTTGGCGCTGGGGGTCTTGTGATTGCCTGATATCGGTGGCTCCACGTCCAGCAATACTCCCATGCTGTGCATGAAGCGGATGAGCTGCCCCATATTGCCAAGAAAGCTGTGTGTCGTGCTGGCTGACCACCCCATATCGCGTGGCACGCACCAGCACATTTCCTGGGCACTGTCGTTGTCCCACTCCTGAATGTCGATCGACAAGGTGTAGTCCGCCATCGCCATCGGCAAGCTGCGAGAAAGATAGGTGTGCAGCGAACTGACGCGCAGCATGCGAGTCACGCGCAGATCATGCAGCCAATAGAGCACCATGACCGGGTAGCTATGGCGGATGCCCATGAGTCTTGTGAGGCGTCTGCTTGTCTCGAGCAGCAGCGCCTCCAGACGCTTCTTGACCCTTTCGTCACTTGTCTTGCGAAGATGATCAGAGGAAATGACCCCGATCCATTGCTTGAGGATGCGTCTCGCCGACGGAAGCCAGTCTATCTGCCAGGAATCCTGGGTCATCAAGCGCTGCCCCGGAGGTTGTGTCAATACGGTTGAGTGGGGGGTAGCGTTCGTTTCTGATGCCTTGGTCGCGAAAAGATCCATGGCGCTCACCGAGTCGTCATCCGCCATGGGTTCCTGCTGATGGTAGCCGGAATCAATAGCCATGACCGTGCTGACCGGTGGAGCCTCGAGCCGAGCGAAGTAGGAGTGGGGCTCATAAAGCCCATGCGCGCTGCTGTAGGGAATCGGATAGCGACTGAACTGGCTGACCCAGTAGCCGGGCAATCCCCCCAGGACTGCCGCATGAGGCAATGCGCTCAGCAAGGTGGTCAGCTTAAGCCTTCGGCGTTCCTCGGTTGTCATGGGCAGTGTGGTGATCAGGGAGGCCAGCTCCTGTCTCATGCGACCCTTGACGATGCGAATCCGTTCGGGAATCGAGAGGGACTGGTCTTCTGGTCTCTCGGCCAATAACCACTCGTCCTTGGCTGTGGTGGGTTTTCTGGCTCTCAATGTCTTGAGCGCAGTCGTCAGTGTCGACTCCAATGGCAGACGGTAGGCCGTCATGTGAGGCGACATGACCGTCGACGGTGCCGCGTGAGCGGGGATCCAGACCCACTCATTGGGGGCGTTGCGATCGCTCTCGAAGTGACGACGCGTCAGGCAGGCCAATGTGACCAGAATCACCTGTTGGCCTAACCCTGCACGCACACCGAGCTCTACGGCAGCGCGCAACAGCGGAAAGCCAGTCCCGGGTTGACGTAGCGCGCGGATGATCGGCAAGACCCTGGTCGCGCGGTCCAGAGCTTTGGCCTCCATTGGTAGCACGCTTTTGCGCCGGGCCTGTGTGGGCCACTGTGGCAGCATCGCCACGACTCCCGGGCTTTGGTTGACTTCCTCCAGAAAGCGGCCGATGACGCGGTAAGCTTCACGGGGCCTTATCGGCCGGCGATGATGCACCTTTCTCCATCGAATCAGTTCCGTGACCATTGCCTTGGCTTGCGTATGGTTGAGGTACAGCATCATGCTTCCGGCCTCTGCCGGCATATCGTTGGCCGGTTGGCGCTTGGCGTGACGCTCGATCCAGTACAGCAGGTGCAGGCTTTGCTGGCGTTGCGTGCCTTTGACTCGATCAAGTCGGCGTTCCTCCCAGCGCGACCATAGCTCTTGCATGTGGTGGGTGCTCATGAGCTTTAGGTGCAAGTCAGGGTCGAGCTTGGCCAGTGATCGGATTCCTGACGTCTCCCTTGCAGGTGCAAGGTAAAACTTCCCATCTCTACTCATGGCAAATCCTTGAGAGGTATCACCTTGATTCGCAACTCATCGGACAACTCCCCCAAGAGGCGTTGCATCTCCGGCGGTAGGCAGATGTTGCTGGCATAGGGGGCATGGCGCTGCTGGCCGCGTTTGACATGGCCCAGCAGCATATCCAGCGTGTTCGCTTGCATTCGCCCATCGAGTATCTGGGCGACGAAATGACGTGGCGCGTTATCGGGAAGTGCCAGCAGGGTAGCGAGTGCACTGCGTGACGCGACTGTCAGTGATGGCGCTTGATGATGTGTGCTGATCCAGCCTCGGATGTGGGTCTGCTGGCAAGGCTTTGCGGTCAGGTTGAGGCTGGCCTGGCGTCTTGACCACCACATGGCCAGTGCCTGTTCGTCTTCAGGCCATGACAACCAGGTCCCGCCATTTCGTGGCCAGTGCTGCCGCCAGGAGGCCTGCCATGCCTGCAGGGTATCGAGATTCTGGCAAACCGGGAGAGGCAACGGGATGACCCGGCTTTCTCTGTAGAGACCTGAATCCTTGTCAGCGACCCACAGCAGGCGTCCACGCCGAGACATTTGCGTAGTGGCACCTGGTGGACGAAGTCCTGCCGTCAGCTGGACTCCCATGAGTACGTAGCAGCAAAGCGCACTGTTGAGCTCGATCAAGGCCGAGCAGTCCTCAGGTGAAGGGGGTCGGCCACGGACAGCAATGGGAAAGTCGGAAAGACCCTTTTGGACCAGATCATGCAAGCCCTTCAGTGCCTCCCTGGCAGTGTGGAGCGAAAGTGTCATGCTCGAGCCCAAGGTCGTGATGGCGTGTGCATTCCTGGGCGGCAGTGTCGTGTTCATCGGTGTCGCGATCCCCCACCAGGCCAGAGACGTGTTCATGAGACGCTGCAGTTCACGTAGGGACGTCTTGCGGTAAGCGGCAGGCGCTGCTGTTTTCAGGCTGAGCTCCCCGTGAAGCCACTCCGCTTCGATATCGGTATTCGCCATGCCGAGAAGGTGATGACGTGCGGCTCTGGCCACGCGCTGGGCCGTGGGAGTCGTGCCTGTGTGCGTTGCCATGTGTTGCCTGAGCTGGCGGTTGAGCACCGCCAGGCTCTTGGTCAGAGGCTGAGTTGTCGCTTCGCTCAATTGATTGAGGGGTATCGCGAGGGCGTCCGGTAGGCGCAGAGGCAGGGATGGGCTTTTTGACGGTGCATGAATGACAGGAACGTAGAGTGTGTTGCTTTCGGGGACCCACTGCAGTGATCGATTCCGCGACATCGTCGCAGTGCAGAGCAGTGTCTCCTGCTCGACACCCGTCACACGGAGCTGACTGAGACGTTCGGGGGCAATACCTGTTGCGAGCACAAGTTGCACCAGCAGTCTGGCATCAGGCGGTAAAGGTAATGTCAGTATTCTTCGGATCTGCCCTTGAGTGGTGGCGAAATTCGACAGACTTCCCAGACTCTGTGCGATAGAGGTTTGCTGACGTTTGCGCGCGATCACCCTGCAATCTTCCGGTGTCAACAGGGTGTCTCCCTTGTGATGGAAGGGCGCTTCCACTTCTTCTTGTGGCTGCGAGATCTTGTCTGGTTCGAGACTGGTATCAACGTCCTCGTTGTCGTCCGAGAGTCGTGCGGTACCGAGTGTCTCAGGTAGTTCAGGGCTGGAGGCAACCGATGAAAAGTCGCGCTTGAATGAGTCTTGAAAAAAGACGGAGCGTTGCGGGAGCCGCTTCGCGTAGGGCGCGCGACGAGTCCCGATGGGCAGGTAACCAGAGAGCAGTTCCTGGGCCAGCTGCAATTGGTCATACAGCCTGGGGTTGCCGTTTTTCAGCCACGGGATATGTTTACAGGCGCTGAGTAACGAGAGATTGGCAGAACGATGCCACGCAATCGGGTGCTGCCAAAGTGGCAGCATGTACTTCAATGCGATATGTAGGGTCGATAAATGTTGATAATAGAGATTGCAATCGACAGAAGGCCCCGAGTGGTAGCCGGCCATGTCGCGCAAGGCAAGACGAATCAATCGGCGATTGTGCTCGATGGGGGATGGCTCGCCATAGCCTGGCAAGAGTTCGAAAGCGTTTGTTGAGGTCGTGTCATGGCGCGCGAGCTGTATTGCCTCTTTGGCGATATTGGTTCGCACCATGGAGGGGGCGAATTTATCGGGAAAGGTCAGCTGACTATGCAGTGGGTGGCTCTGACGAATCGCCTGTAATGGTCCCGGCGCAAGAGGGAGTCTCCTCAGGAGTTTGTTGATGAGGTCGAGCAATTCAGGATCATTGTCATCCGCTGCCTGAATATGAGCGGATATCCAGAGATCCGCCTGACTACATGGGGGAAGATTACAGTGAAGAAACGGCCATAAGCGCGTTTCCTCCGCAGCCGACAATACCACGTCATCTAATTGTTCTTCCCACTGATGAAGGATGGTTTCGGGGAGCCATGTCTTGCTTTCGGGAATATCAAGCATCATGACGATGGGCTCTCCGACTCATCCCACGGGTTGCCAAACAGATCGCCTGTCGTTTTGAGTACATGCGACTGTCGGGTGCGTGGTGGGGCTGGCCGCGTAGTGTCTTTAGCGGGGCCTGATGCTGCTTGCCACCGAGTGGGTGGAGTCGGCTTGGGTGCCTGGGGAGTGAGGGGCACTGATGTTGGCGCCGCTTTTTGTGCCTCGTTGTCCTTGCTTGTCTCGAGGGAGAGTGGCTCTGAGGCTCCGCGATCGTCGTCGAGACTCTGCTGGCCTTTGGGACTGTGGGCACGTTGCAGCGTGCTCTTCGCCCAGCGGCCCTGGGTCAGGATCATGAGACTCTTGATATCCAGGGTGGGTTTCGATAACCCGAACACGATACGGGCCAACTTCTCTTCCAGCCCAGGTTTTTCATTGAGCTGCTTGATGAATGTACGGGCTTCCATCACGTGTGTGGTATTGAAAAGCTCTTGGGGCAGTACCTCTGACAAATAGCGCAACACCTCCAGCTCCTCGTGGGTGAGAGATTCACGCTCCACCTCAAACACCTTGAGGGAACGAAAGTTCTCGAGAGATGATCCTATGAGTTGTCGCAGGAGCATGCCATGGGTGAGCAGTTCGGTGTGGCCCTGGGCTCCGACAAGCACGATGGGGAGGTGGCTGAGCAGCAGCCCCTTGTGTGAAGGGGCCTTGCCTTTGCGAGGAGGCTGAAGGTAGATGAGATCGCCAAGAGAGCGTCGTGAAAGATTTCGTATCTTGCCCGGGATGGAAAAGTCAGCCTCGGGCAGGGGCGTGTAGGTATCGGTCATGAGCTGTCCCTTGCGTCTTATTAATTATCTAATCCTTATAGTAGGATAAATATCACCTCGTTGGTGCCTTGGAAAGTGCTGCCATCCTTGGCAGCGTCCTATATGGGCTGAGCTATCAGAAGAGGTCATTGCCCGGGTCATGCATGTCATCCGCCAGTCGAATGTAGCGTTCGAAGGTTTTCTGATCACGATGCCCGCTGATGCGCTTTATCTGTTGATCGCTTTTCCCACGAAGATGCGCTTCGGTAATGAAGCCGGCACGAAAGCTGTGGGTGGTGAACTTTTCTGCACTGAGGTTGGCGCGCTGTAACGCCTTCTTGAGTAGATTGCCGAACGTGACGGGGTGCATTCTGCCGGCCCCCACTCGATCTGCCTGATCGATGGAACGATACAGCGCACCTCGACGAATGCCACTCCAGGCAAGCCAAGCCTCCAGTAACGTCACTGGGCAGCAACGCCCGCCGGCTGGATTGCGGGGGAGCGTCTTCTGTTCGATCCGTCCGCTTTGATTGGTTTTGCTGTGGCGCAACGTGATCACGATACCGGCATCACGCCATTCGATATCCTCTCGGTAGAGCGCGACGACCTCACTTGCGCGAAACGCCCCGTAGAAGCACAGGCAGAACATGCTGGCATCACGTAGATCTCGGGGAGCATCGAGGTCCAGAGCTTGCAACAGCTGTTGCAAATGATGGAGCCGCAAAGCGGGGGCCTGGCGCTGTCGTCCATCACTCTTGCGATGAATCCCCTTCAATACCCCTTTCACTTCCAGGCTCAGCGTGGGCGAGGGCAACTGCATATAGACATGCCAGGTACCCAGCGAGCTGGCGTGACGAGAAATCGTGGCAGGCTTGCGTCCTTTGGCATGCATCTCCGCCAGATAGTTGGCGACCTGATGGGAAGTGGCGGGGAGTGAGTAGCCGGCTTTCAAGAAGCCCCGGATATCTGATCGAAATGCCAGGATGGTGTTCTTTGCCATGCTGTCAGCCAGTAGCCGTCTCGCGGCGCGTGACAATTGCATGTTGCCTGTCAGCTCATGGCTCTGCTCTTTCCCGAGCCATGGCGTGACTTCGCTCGGTAAGCGTCCCGGTTCCTTTTCAAGCGACATGCTCACCTCCTGATGGTGTCAATCCATCGAAGTCAGAGGGTGTTATCCAGCACGGGGCGTTTTCACGCCTGGATGAATACCGGTATGGCAATGGGATGGTCATGAAGCACCTCGGTTGATCAGTAGTGTGGGGCGTCGACGCTGTGACGCCTGTGACTTGCGCTGTTGTTCGCAAGTCCCACCTACGCTATCGGGCTTCGTGCTTCAGGGAAGGCGATCTGCAACGGCCTGACGGCCGCACTCCTGCAGTCTGTATGTCAGAAGTCGCTGTCCTCATAGAGAGGGGAAGGGCTGTTAAAAAGGGGTTGATTTCGCAGAGACATCATGTGGACGGAAAGTCTGTCGAATTCGATATGCACCAGTACGCAACAATAAAACCAGTCTAAGAAGCACTGTGAAACAGAGGCTTATATAAGGATTTTATAAAAAGCTCACCATATTGGTGCGCTTTTAGCATGAAGGAGATTTTGTTGCTCTGTTTCGGTGCGCTTGAGGTGCGCGCGCATCTCTCCACAAGCGCGATACAAGGATGATGTCTCAATAACGGGGCGATTGATCACGGGCTGGCACATCGATTGCAGTACCTCAGTCGGGACAACAAGTACAACAAGACACGAGGGAATGTCGTGAACAAGAAAATCGCTGC
>NZ_CFDJES010000098.1:0-1148 GCF_983723665.1 Cobetia sp.
CATGGCCTCGTGGACCAGCGCCATGATGTCGCGACTGGCGAGTTCATGCAGGTCGTCCAGTGACTCAAGGACATAGTAGAGCGGCTGCAGGATGTCGATGCGATACGGGGTGCGCAGTGCCTCGACGGCATCGAAGGGCAGATGCGCGGGGCGCTCGAGACTGTCCGCAAGCTCACCCAGGGCATAGCGGGTCTCGCGCGGCGAGGAGATGATGCCGCCGCCGTAGAGGCGTAGCGCACGACTGCCATCGGGTTGAGTCTCGCGCAGCATGCCGAATTCCACCGTCATCCAGTAGAGACGGGCCAGATAGACGCGCTCTTCCTTGCTGGCGGCGAGACCGAGGCGTCCGTAGGTGGCGGTGAATTCGGCGAAGGCGGGGTGGGTGAGCATCGGGCAGTGGCCGAAGATCTCGTGGAAGATGTCCGGCTCCTGCAGGTAGTCGAGTTCTTCCGGGGAGCGGATGAAGGTGGCGACCGGGAAGCGCCGCTCGGCGAGCAGCTCGAAGAAGCGCGTGAAGGGGATCAAGGCCGGCACGCGAGCGGTTCGCCAGCCGGTGGCGGCCTCGAGGACACGATCGATCTCGCCAAGCTGGGGGATGCGGTCCTCCGGCAGGGCAAGGCGCTCGAGCCCTTGCCGATACTCGCGGCAGACACGCCCCTCGACCAGCGCCATCTGGCGCGCCATCAGTGTCTGCCAGGTGGCGTTTTCCTGATCGCTGTAATGGATCCGGCCCCGGGCATCCGGCTCATGGGCCACGTAGCGGGTGCCCTTGGCCTTGGCTTGCGAGCCGGGCTGAGCTTTTTGGGATGTCTGTGGCCAATGACGACCCTGCGGTGCGTTCATGCAACCTCCCCAACCAGATGGCGGCGCTGCCGAGCAGGCTGCCGTGTTGTCATTATGGCGTACATGCCAGTCCTTGCATGTCGATGACAACGCTAGGCCTTGTCGGGTGGCGTTGACCAGTGGTCAGGCGTGGCTCTGCGCCGCAGATAACGCTGCGTTGGCGCGTGTCTTGTCACATAATTGTGACACTGGAGCGGTAATCGGGCGCATCCTGTGCCATTCGGGCGTTCGTGCACTGCTGTGTCGCCGTCTTTTGTAAGGAATGCTTTACGACGTTTTTGATAACGCTTACGTTAACGTCACTC
>NZ_CFDJES010000098.1:1248-2780 GCF_983723665.1 Cobetia sp.
GACAATGCCAACAAGAATTCCAACGACAATGCCGAGAACGCCATGCGCCTCAAACTGACCTGCCAGAATCGAATCGGGATTCTGCGCGACATCCTGGCCCCCTTTGCCGATTACGGCCTCAACGTGCTGCGCGGTGAGGTCGGCGGGGAGGCCAACAACTCCATCTATCTGCATGTGCCCAACATGCTGCGCATGCAGCTCTCGACCCTGAAGCCGACCCTCGAGGAGATTCCCGGGGTCTTCAAGGTCAGTCGCGTCAGTCTGATGCCCACCGAGCGACGCCATCTGGAGCTCAATGCACTGCTGTCATCGCTGTCAGACCCGGTGATGTCCATCGACATGGATGGGCGCGTGGTGGCGGCCAATCGCGCGGCGGGCAAGTTGCTCGGGGTGCGCATCGATGAGGTGCCGGGGCTGGCGCTGACGCGTCACGTCCAGGATGTCGACCTGCCGGAGCTGATCAGGCGCAACAATGCCCGCGTCAATGGCCTGCGCCTGCGGGTGGGGGAGGAGACCTTCCTCGCCGATATCGCGCCACTGCATACCGAGAACGAGGATGTCGCCTCGCTGGCGGGCGCCGTGGTCACCCTGCATCGTGCAGACCGCCTGGGCTCGCGTATCTATCAGATCCAGCGCACCGAGGTGCGTGGCTTCGAAGCGATATTCCAGGCGAGCCGTCAGCTGTCGGCGGTGGTCAAGGAGGCTCGCCGCATGGCACCGTTGGATGCGCCGCTCTTGATCGAGGGTGAGACCGGCACCGGCAAGGAGCTGCTGGCGCGGGCCTGCCACCTGGCAAGCCCTCGCGGCCAGGCCCCCTTCATGGCGCTCAATTGCGCGGGGCTGCCGGAATCGATGGCCGAGACGGAGCTGTTCGGTTATGCCCCGGGTGCCTTCGAGGGCGCGCGGCCGGAGGGCAAGCTGGGCCTGCTGGAGCTGACCAGCGGCGGCACCATCTTCCTGGATGAGGTCGGCGAGATGAGTCCGCGCATGCAGGTCAAGCTGCTGCGCTTTTTGCAGGACGGCGGTTTCCGGCGCGTCGGCAGCGATGAGGAAACCTTCCTCGATGTGCGCGTGATCTGCGCCACTCAACAGGACCTGCCGGCACTGTGCAGCGAAGGGCGCTTCCGCCACGATCTCTTCCATCGCCTCAATGTGCTGTGTGTGCAGATTCCGCCGCTCAGGGAATGTCTGGATGGGCTCGAGGAGCTGGCGCGACATTTCCTCGAGCGCGCGGTGCGTCAGATCGGCGCTCGCGTAAGGGATATCTCGCCCGAGGCCATGGCGCGCCTGCAGGGCTATCACTGGCCGGGCAACGTGCGTCAGCTGGAGAACGTGCTGTTCCAGGCCGTCTCGCTGTGCGATGGCGAGGTGATCGAGGCGCAGCATCTGCGCCTGACCGGTGAGGCGCGTGATGAGGGGCTGGACAACATCGACCTGACCGGCAGTCTGGGCGATATCCATGACGAGGTCGAACGGCGCATCCTGGCGCATCTCTACCCCGAGTATCCGTCCAGCCGATTGCTGGCCAAGCG
>NZ_CFDJES010000098.1:2880-5619 GCF_983723665.1 Cobetia sp.
CCGTTTCACGAGCAGATCAAGCCCTCGCTGGGTGGCCAGGTCGGCCGGGTCCACCGTCTATGGCGCACCGCCATCACCAGCGCGGTGCGTAGCCTGGACATGACGGAATCGCGCTGGACGGTCATGGTCCATCTGGAAAAGCTCGGCGAGGGCTGTACCCAACAGATGCTGGCCAGCGAGCTGGGCATCGAGATGCCGTCGCTGACGCGCACCCTCAACCAGCTCGAGGCTCAGCAGCTGATCGCCCGCGTGCCACACGAGACCGACAAGCGGGCGCGTTGCCTGTGGTTCACCGAGCAAGGCCGCCAGTGCCTGACCCAGTTGACGGAGCGCATCGAGCGAGTGCGTGCCGAGCTGTACGTCGGTTTCGATGACGAAGCGCTCAATGCCTTCGCCCGCACTCTGCTCCAGTTCGAAGACAATGCCAGCGCCAGCATCGCGCGCTCGCAGGCCGAATATCAGCGGAGTCGTCAGGGGTGACATCCGATCAGCGCTTTCGGCGCTGGGTGCGGTCTGCATCGCGATGCTGCTGATCTACTTGATGCATGCGCTGCTCAATCGTTTTGCGGTGACGCGTCTGATTCGCCCCGCCGCTTGAGGCAGTCGTTCCCGGTCGAGACTGCCGGCGCCCCGCGAGCGGCGGATCAGCGTGGCGCGTCGTAGCGCCCTGCGATGCCGTGGGTGAACACCACCTGCCACAGCTGCAGCTGGCGGGCGCGGAAGGCGCCTGCGCAGGCGCCGAGATAGTACTCGAACATGCGCTTGTCGCGCGGTGAATAGGTATCGGCCAGCTCATGCCAGTGCTGGTCGAGATTGGCGCGCCACGCCATCAATGTCGGGTCGTAGTCGGCGCCGAAGTTGTGCCAGTCCTCCATCACCAGATGCGCTTCGCTGGCGCGTACCAGCTGACTGGCGCTGGGCAGCACGCCATTGGGGAAGATGTAGCGGTTGACCCAGGGGTCGGCCGAGATATCACTCTGGTTGGAGCCGATGGTATGCAGCACGAAGCGTCCGCCGGGGCGCAGCAGGTGCGCGGCATGGGCAAAGTAGGTGGCGTAGTTCTTGTGGCCGACGTGTTCGAACATGCCAATCGAGGCGATGGCATCGAAGCTGCCCACCGTGCGCCGGAAGTCAGGGTCGCGATAGTCCTTGAGCAGGATTTCCACCGGTAGCCCTGCGCAATGCTCACGCGCCAGCGCGGCCTGTTCGGCGGAGATGGTGATGCCGACGACCTCCACGCCGTAATGGCGCGCGGCGTAGGCGGCAAGGCTCCCCCAGCCACAGCCGATATCCAGCAGGCGCATGCCGGGCGCCAGCCCCAGCTTGCGACACACCAGATCCAGCTTGGCCTGTTGCGCCTTGCCCAGGTTCTCCGCGCTCACCGGCAGGTCTTTCCAGTAGCCGCAGCTGTAGCACAGGGTGTCATCCAGCATGCGCGTGAAGAGGTCATTGCCGAAGTCATAATGCACCTTGCCGACCACGCCGGCGCGGCGGCGGCTCTGCAGGTTGATCACCCCGGCCTGCAGGCGATAGGCGATGCGCTCGCTGGTGGTGTGGGCGCGGCTGCCCAGGCCATGTCGCAGCAGGCGACAGATCATCTCGTCGATCTGCTCGCAGTCCCACCAGCCTTCCATGTAAGCCTCGCCCAGTCCCAGGCTGCCTTGCTGCAGCACCCGTCGGAATAGGTCCGGATGGCGAACGCGAATGTCCCAGGGATCAGGCCCGTTGAGCCTGACGCCGGAACCTGCCAGCAGATGGTCGACGGTGCGTCGATGACGGGTGTCGGGGAGTGCAACGGGGGCCAGGCGTTGTTCGATACTCATGGAAAAGCCTCCTTGACGGCGCGCGGGCGCAGAGAGTCCTGATGGGTTCGTCATGGCGTATGGCAGTGATCGACAGTCCCCGGGCGATAGGGCTGTCGAACGTCTCGCATGGCAATGCGCGAGCTTCATGCTGCGAGGTGCATGCAGCGAGGTTGCAGGTACAGCGTCCGAGTCGCCACTGGCGTGCCACCCGGGCGGCGGGGGCTCTCTCTTCACCAGTTTCATCTGGCGATCAGGGGCGGCGCTGGGACAGCTTTCGTCTCAGCATAGTCAAGAGTCGTCTAATGCGGTGACGCAATAGACTGATTTGTGGGGCAACCGATGGTTGCGCCCTCGGAACTCAAGTGCCGCAGTGTAGGTTTCCCTGGGTTATCGCTTGGTGTCGGAACGCAAGAAAGCCGCCCTTGGGGGCGGCTTTCTGACGGATGCTGCGCTTTCGCTTTCGCCGTCGTTGCGACTTTCGCTTTCGCGTTCGAGCGCGCTGTCAGGTCACGCTACCTGACGGGGGAACGCCTCAGCGGCAGCGCACGGTCCAGACGACCTTGTAGCCTTCGCCTTCATGGGTGGCGGCAGCCATTTCGGTGTCTTCATTGACGGTGCCACCTTCCAGCTGGTCATTGCCATCGGCGGCCTTGGCGGTGGCGTCGTGCGGGCCGAAGACGCGCGAGTCGAGCACATCGTACTTGTCGCGGTCCTGCTCTTCACACACCTCGAGCGCGCGTTCCTTGACCTGCGCGATGGCATCATCGCGGTCTTCATCGACGGCGCTGACTTCGTAGCGCGTGTCCTGCTTCTCGATCACGCTGGTGTTGCCGCAACCGGCGATGAAGGCGGAACCGACGATGGCCAGGGTCATGCAGGAATTGCGCAGGGCGTTGGATGTCAGGGTCATGATCTCTCCTTGAAGTGTCTTTCA
>NZ_CFDJES010000098.1:5719-11784 GCF_983723665.1 Cobetia sp.
CGGGGGCACTGGCGCGTGGGCTTGCGGGCAACCGAAGTGACACTTTGGTCGTGAACTGTCTCATTTAGGCATGTCGATGCCTCATCTGGACAGCCAGCCTGTGACAACTGACCTAGTCTGCATAAGCCCTACCGGTTGGACGCCACCGACCGGGGGCTGGTGGCCGGTGCAGGAAAAGTGACGAGCGGCGCAAGCCAGCTTGTCTGCCTGACGCCGGCCACGTGCCAAACCCCATGCCAGCCAGGAGCACGTCATGTCAGCCAATGCCAATCGCGGAGTCGTATACCAGGGAGCGGGGAAGGTGAGTGTCGAATCACTGGACTATCCGACCCTGGCGCTGGGAAATCGCAAGTGTGAACACGGGGTCATTCTCAAGGTCGTCTCGACCAATATCTGCGGCAGTGATCAGCACATGGTGCGTGGCCGCACCACGGCCCCGCAGGGCCTGGTGCTGGGTCACGAGATCACCGGTCTGGTCGTCGAGGCCGGGCGCGATGTGGAATTCATCAAGGTCGGTGACATCGTCTCGGTCCCCTTCAACATTGCCTGCGGCCGCTGCCGCAACTGCAAGGAAGGCAAGACGGGGATCTGTCTGAACGTCAATCCGGCGCGTCCCGGCGCGGCCTACGGCTATGTCGACATGGGCGGCTGGACTGGCGGTCAGACAGATTACGTCATGGTGCCCTATGCCGACTTCAACCTGCTCAAGTTCCCGGATGCCGACCAGGCGATGGAGAAGATCCGTGATCTGACGCTGCTGTCCGATATCTTCCCCACCGGCTTCCACGGCTGTGTGACCGCGGGGGTTGGGCCGGGCTCCACGGTGTATATCGCGGGCGCCGGGCCGGTCGGGCTGGCGGCGGCCGTCTCCGCCCAGCTGCTTGGGGCGGCCTGTGTCATCGTCGGCGACATGATCCCTGAGCGTTTGCAGCAGGCCGAGAGCTTCGGCTGCGAGACCATCGATCTGCGTCAGGAAGGCTCGATGGAAGACAAGGTCGAGGTGATTCTCGGCGAGCGCGAAGTGGATTGCTTCGTCGATTGCGTCGGCTTCGAGGCGCATGGCTGTGGTTGTGACCACGGCCGTGAGCAACCGGCCACGGTGCTCAACTCGGCGATGGCGCTGACGCGTGCCGGCGGCCAGATCGGCATCCCCGGTCTCTATGTCACCGAAGACCCGGGCGCCGAGGATGAGGCCGCCAAGGTCGGGGCGCTGTCGATGCGCTTCGGGCTGGGCTGGGCCAAGTCCCACTCGCTGCACACGGGCCAGTGCCCGGTGATGAAGTATCACCGCCCGCTGATGCAGGCGATCCTGTTCGGGCGCGTCAATATCGCCGATGCGGTCAATGTGCAGGTCATCAGTCTGGAAGAAGCGCCGCAGGGCTATGCGGACTTCGATGGCGGCGCTGCCAAGAAATTCGTCATCGACCCCCACGCCATGGTGCGCAACGGCCGTGCCGCCTGATGCCATCACGGCCTGACTCCCGCCCGTAGCGGAGTTCTGTCGCCACAGACGACGCTGCCACGCCCTTTCATCGGGTGTGGCGGCGTCGTCTTTTTTGAAGCGTGCCTGCCAGGCGGATGTTGCAGCCAGGCCCTTGTTGTCGAAGAGGCGCTGCGCTATACCGGTGGGCATATGAGGCCAGCGCGCTGCGTATGGTGCTCTCCGCTCTGATGTATCTGCACAGGAATGCCCATGTCCGCTTCAGCGTCCCCCATCGCCAATACCGCCAGCCTGATGCCGCAGCACGCCGATTTCTCCGACTGGCCCAATAGCCGCGACTGGCTGGCGCATCTGGTCAGCTTCAATACCGTGTCGCGCGAGTCGAATCTGGCATTGATCCATTGCCTGCGCGACGCCCTGGAAGTGGTCGGCGTCAGTGCCGAGGTCATCCACAACGATGGCGGCGACAAGGCCAATCTGCTGGCGGTGATCGGGCCGGAGGTCGAGGGCGGCGTGGTGCTCTCCGGGCACACCGATGTGGTGCCGGTGGAGGGCCAGGCCTGGGGCAGCGATCCCTTCACGCTGCGTGAGGCCGAGGGTCGACTTCATGGGCGCGGTTCCTCCGACATGAAGGGCTTCATCGCCTGCTGCATGGCGGCGGTGCCGGCGCTGGTGAATGCCCAGCGTGCGGGCACGCTGAAAAAGCCGGTGATTCTTGCCTTCTCCTATGACGAGGAGATCGGCTGTCTGGGCGCGCCGCGCATGATCGCGCGCCTGCGTGATCGCCTGCCGCGTCCGGCGGCGGTGCTGGTGGGCGAGCCGACCATGATGGCGATCGTCGATGCCCACAAGGGCATTACCGATCTGCGCACCACGGTGACCGGCAAGCCGTCGCATTCCAGCCTGGTCTATCAGGGGGTGAGTGCCATCCATCTGGCGGCGCGCATGGTGACCTTCATCGAGGACCGCATGCAGGCGCGCATCGACTGCGGTCATCTGGACGAGCGCTTCGATGTGCCCCACGCCAGTCTGCATGTCGGGCGCATCGAGGGCGGCACGGCGGTCAACATCACCGCCGGGGAGTGCATCTTCGACTGGGAGCTGCGCCATCTGCCGGGCGAGGATGTCGAGGCGATGCTGGCGGAGATCGATGCCCACGCCGAGCGTCTGGTCGCTCCCTATCGGGAGCGGGCGCCAGAAGTGGCGATTCGTAGCGAACGCACGGTGGAAACGGTGCCGTCACTCGGGCATGGCGATCGGGACCCGGCCATTCGCCTCTGCCAGCGTCTGCTGGGCGATGAGCGGGCCAGCGAGGCCGTGGCGTACACCACCGAGGCGGGACAGTTCCAGAGCGAAGGCTGGCCGACGGTGGTCTGCGGGCCAGGCTCCATCGGGGTCGCGCATCAGGCCAACGAGTACATCGAGCTCAGCCAGCTGGCGGCCTGTGATCGCTTCCTGGCCCAGCTGGTGCGTGAGCAACAGGGCGGCTGAGCCCCCTTTTTGCCGGGCCTGATGCACGACTGACACGCGCTCTCACAGCATGCCGGGGCGGGGCGTCTCCTGCTCCGGCATCGGGCGCAACACCGTGGCACATTCCCGCAGCAGGTGGTCGGTGAGCTTGTCCAGCGTGCTGCCACCGTGGCGCCAGTGATGCCAGTAAAGTGGCACATCGAGGGCATGGTTCGGCGCGATATCCACCAGCTCACCACTGGCCAGCAGATGCGCCGCCTGCTGCTCGGGAATCATGCCGTAGCCCATGCCGCTCAAGGCCAGACGCACGAAGCCTTCCGACGACGGGCATAGATGGTGGGGGAAGGACTCATCGAAGCCCATGGTCGACAACAGCCGGTGTTGCAGGCGGTCATCACGGCCATAGACGATGGCGGGCATGCTGCGCAGGGTCTCGGCCGGCAGAAGGGGCGGGATGGCGTGGCCTTTCTTCGCGATATGGCGCTGCACGAAGTCCGGGCTGGCCAGTGCCCGATAGCGCATGCTGCCCAGCGGGTGGGAGCGCGCACCCTGCACCGGGCGTGGCGTGGCACAGATGCAGCCCGCGACTTCTCCATCGCGCATGCGCCTGAGCGCCACTTCCTGATCTTCCACCAGCATGTCCAGCAACAGGTCACGCTCGCGACAGAAACTGCCGGTGACTGTCGGCCACCAGGTGGCCAGCGAATCGGCATTGATGGCGATGCGCAGTCGCTGCTCGCTCTCGCCGAGGGCGGGAATCTGGTCGAGCAGATCATGCTCCAGCAGACGCACTTGCTGGACATGATTGAGCAGGCGCCGCCCGAGTGGCGTCGGCCCCAGGCGCGGTGTACGCACCAGTACCGGCTGCCCCAGCCGTGCCTCCAGCAGTTTTATGCGCTGCGAGACCGCTGACTGCGTCAGCCCCAGTGCTCGCGCCCCGCGTTCAAAGCCCGCCTGATCGATGACGGCCGCCAGCGCCTCCAGCAGTTTATAGTCCAGCATCAGTATTCCTTATGATCCATTCCCTGAATCAATTTCCTTGATGTATTCATCCTAGCGTACTCTGCTTGCCTCAGCACTGACAGCCGTGGCACACGTCGTCAGTCACGGCAACGACACGACGAAAGGACAGGCGATATGTGGTGGTCATTCTTCAATGGGGCAGGGGTAGGCGCAGGCTTGATCATCGCCATCGGGGCGCAGAATGCCTTCGTGTTGGGACAGGGTCTCAAGCGCGAGCATCAATGGTGGGTGGCGGGGCTCTGCGCGTTGTGCGATGGCGTGCTGATCATCGCCGGCGTGCTCGGGCTGGGGGCGCTGATGCAGCAATCGCCGCTGTTGATGAGCATTGCCCGCTGGGGCGGGGTGGCGTTTCTGCTCTGGCAGGCACTCAAGGCGTTGGGGCGCATGCGCACTGGCGGCCAGCTGACGGCGAGCAACGCGCTCAAGGCCAACCTCGGCAAGGTGCTGGCGGCGACCTTGGCCGTCACGCTGCTCAACCCGCAGGTCTATCTGGATACGCTGGTGATGCTGGGCGCGATCGGCGCGCAGCAGCCGTCCCCGCAAAGCTTCATCGTCGGGGCGAGCCTGGCCTCCTTCGGCTGGTTCTTCGGTCTGGTGGCATGTGCCGGTTGGCTTGCGCCACGTCTGACCAGTCCGCGTGCCTGGCAGGTCATCGAGGCCTTCATCGCCACGATTCTGCTGTGGGTGGCCTGGCAGCTGGGCAGCGGTGCCTGGCTCTAGCGGCCAACGCAAGGCGGGCAAGAGGCAACAGCAGGCGTGACGCGCCGATAGGTGTAAAGAAAGCATGACGCAGTGTCAGGCGCTGGCGGCAGCGGGAGTGCCCCGAGTGGGCAGTGTCGAGATAGCCGTCAGCGCCATGGCAGGGTTTCGTTACATGTCTGGCGTGGGAAGAGGCCGGACACGGCACCAAAGCAGGCGCAAGGCGAATGGGCAGGGTGGCAGGCAAGGCATAGATTTCCGATAACGGAATCGGGACACGACAGGCGAGGCGCGATGCGTTCGCCTGTCGTGAAGGATGTTGCCCGCCTTTTCTCTACCTTGCCTGCCCTGTCGGCAGCCTGACTCAGGAGCCTCTCATGAACGCACCGGCGCGTATCGAACAGCACAATCCCATCGGCACGGACGGCTTCGAGTTCGTCGAATTCACGGCCCCGGATGCGGCCGGCATCGATGCCCTGCGCAAGTTGTTCAACCAGCTCGGATTTACCGAGACCCGTCGCCATCGCTCCAAGCAGGTGTTCCTGTTTCAGCAGCACGGCATCAATGTGGTGCTCAACGCCGAGCCGAACAGCCCGGCGGCGGAATTCGCGGCGATCCACGGCCCGAGTGCCTGTGCGATGGCCTGGCGCGTGGCGGATGCCGAGCAGGCGCATCGCTACGCCCTGGCGCACGGTGCGCGCAGCGTCGAGCACCCGGTCGGGCCGGGCGAGGTGGGCATCCCTGCGGTGCAAGGCATCGGCGGTTCGGTGCTGTACTTCGTGGACCATCACCGCGAGCGCTCGATCTACGATACCGACTTCGTCGCCATCGACGGCGCAATCGAGAATGCCAACAGTGTCGGCCTGCATACGCTGGATCACCTGACCCACAATGTCGGGCGTGGCCAGATGGATGTGTGGGCAGACTTCTATGCGCGTATCGCCAACTTCCGCGAGATCCGCTATTTCGATATCGAAGGCAAGATGACCGGGCTCTTCTCGCGCGCGATGACGGCACCGTGCGGCAAGATGCACATTCCCATCAACGAGTCAGCGGATGATGACTCCCAGATCGCGGAATTCATCCGCGAATACCATGGCGAGGGTATCCAGCATCTGGCGATGGCGACGGATGATATCCATGCCACCGTCAAGGCGCTCAAGGCCAATGGCGTCACCTTCCTGACCACGCCGGCCACCTATTATGAGAAGGTCGATGCGCGGGTGCCCAACCACGAAGAGAATGTCGAGGACCTCAAGGCATTGAACCTGCTGGTCGATGGCGCGCCGGGGGAGGGCATTCTGTTGCAGATCTTCACCGAGACGGTGATCGGGCCGATCTTCTTCGAGATCATCCAGCGCAAGGGCAACGATGGTTTCGGCGAGGGCAACTTCAAGGCGCTGTTCGAATCCATCGAGGAAGACCAGATCCG